>WAHY01000002.1:123190-148431 GCA_009873635.1 Nitrospinota bacterium | reverse complement strand
CGGCCATGTTAATGGTAATGGATCATTAAAAGCAGGCAACCAACCCGAACTTGCCAGACAGAGAGCTTAATACCCCATCATGTTAAGTTTAGCGTCAAAACGAAAACGCTTCGAAGTGGACATGACTCCATTGATTGACGTTGTGTTCCTGCTCCTGATTTTTTTCATGCTGACCTTCGCTATACAAGGACAAGGTATGGCTCTCAGCCTGCCAGAAGGCGAAGAGAACCGACAGGAAAATGCGATAAAAGATTTAATAGTAACTATAGGTATTAACGGCAACCTCAAGTTAAATGATCAAGCGATTCAAATCGATTCTCTCAAAGATACATTGGCTACTGAATTACAAAACAGGGACAACAAGCTTGTGATCATCGATTCAGCACCAAAAGTTAAATATGGACTGTTTGCAAAAGTGCTGGATGTTTCACGTGATGCGGGTGCAGAAAACTTTTCTATCATAAAATAATGATCAAACTCCCATATAAAGACAAGAAACCGTTCAAGCTCGACATGATTCCGATGATCAATGTTGTCTTCCTGTTATTGATCTTTTTTATGTTGACGGCCACGACACCGACGAAGGACAGCAGAAAAATCGAACTGCCTGAGGCCAAGACCGCTGAAAAAAGTAATAAACAATATTTAACAATGACCATTGACAGGAATGGTGATGTTCTGCTGGATGGCATTGCCGTCACGCTGGACTCCCTTCCGGGGCTTTTGGAACAGAAAGTCAATAGCGATAAAAAAACTGTGATCGGCATTCACGCAGACAAGGAAATAGAGTTTGATGTGTTTGGCCAGGTGATCGCAATTGCCAAACAATCCGGTGCCGAAGATTTCATGCTGGCGACCGAACAAGCAGAAACAGATTCATAAAAATGAACGCAATTACAATTCAAAAAAAATCTGCATTGTATCCCCTGGTTGGTTCGCTGGGGTTGCATGTCCTGTTCACAGTTGGTGCAGGAGGTTTTTTGTTGAACCTCAACAAAAGTATCGTTGAACAAAAAACCTATAAACTGGAGTTCGTTAAAAGAAAAGCTCCCCCACCCGTCGAAAAGAAAAAAATTCGCAAAGAGATCGTTAAGCAGGAAATCAAGGTTGCAAGCCTTAAACCTCAGCCAATGCCTGTTGTACAACCAAAAACAATGGTACAACAAATAAGGACGGTACAACCTGTCATTCAAAATGTTACTCCAAGGCAAGTGCAAATGCACAGGGCGCCCATACTTCAGTCCGTTACCAGGCATAGCTCCAGTGCAACTATGAGTAAACGGGTCGCCCACAGTATCCCATCTGCACGATCTTTTACATCTGTCAACAACACCCCTACAGCAAAAAACAACACAAGAATGGCCATGGTCCAGGGAAACAGGCATGTCAGAGCTCACACCCTGCCGAAACTGATCCAGCGATCACCAACGGGCAAGTCGTCTTCCAAATCCACGTCCAGGATGGCAATGGTGCAAAGTTCAAGCTCTTTTAAACCTGGTAGATTGCCAAAGCCAATCGTGCGATCATCGGGCGGCTCTTCGTCTTCCAGGGGGGCCAGCAGGGTATCGCCAGTACAATCAGGATTAAAACTGGCGTCATTATCTTCCATGCCAGGACCAAGAGGAGTGCCAAACATTGTCGATAGAGGCGCTTTAAAGGGCTATATCAGCCAGGTTCAACGTATTATTGAAGGCGCGAAAAGATACCCTGAGGCTTCGCGTCGTGCAGGACGGGAAGGAAAACTGAAAGTTCAATTCACCATATTCCGTAGCGGTGAAGTGGATAACATAAAGTTACTGACCCAAACACCCTACGCAAACCTGAACCGGGAAGCCATGGCCGCCATCAGAAGGGCCGCGCCTTTTACCGGATTCCCTGCCAGCCTTACTGAGCAATCTGTGCAGGTGATTCTACCTTTCAGGTTTGAGTTGAATTGATATTTATTCTTGAAGTAATGATATTTGGTTAGGGAGGTTTATTTAAATGAGAATCGGGATTTTCAGTATTACGCTGGCCTTTTTTGTTAGTGCCCTGCCCTGTATGGCGGAAGTGAATGAAGTTGATTCCAACTTCGATGGCAAAATTGACCAGTGGCAGTATGTCGATGGCCAGGGCAAAGTTGAAAAAATTGAACACGATGGCGATTTTGACGGCAAGGTTGACCAAACCGAGTATTTCACCGGAGATAAGGTTCTGGTTAAAGTTGAGTTTGACCGGAATAAAGATGGGAAAAAAGACCACATTCAATATTATGAAAACGCTGGCAAACTATCCCGGGTAGAAAAGTCGAGCAAGTTTAATGATAACTTTGACTGGAAGGAGTTTTTTAACTCCAGTCAAAAGTTAACGCATATAGCCATTGATGAAAATGGCGATGGAAAAGCAGATACCACCCAGTTTTATGATTCTTCCGACAAGTTATCCAAAATTGAGTCTGATACCAACTCGAATGGCAAAATAGACCGTTGGAGCTATTTTCGCGGCAATTCAATATTGGATAGAACCGCATTTGACACCACTGGAAACGGCAAACCAGACCAGTGGCAGTATTATCACGATGACCAATCCTTGAAAAAAGCTGATTACGATACTAACAATGATGGAAATGCCGACCGCTGGGAACACTTCAACTCTTCCGGCAAACTGGTGAAAATCGAAATGGACCGCAACTTCGATGGAAAAATCGATTTAACCCAAAAAAAATAACTTTATTTATTATATTGTTGACAAGTATAGACTGTTAACCTATCATATTTTTGAGAATGAGAATGAATATCATAATCTAAATAACCGGATTATAAAATTTTGAACGGTTTGCATAACGATTTCTTACTGTCATAACAAGAACTTAGATTTCTTTTAAACTACCTGTTCTAGTCATGACCCTTTAAATTTAATAATAAACACTCTGCTCAATTGAGGAGGAGAAGCTGGATGAAACAAAATTTATTTAAAATCGTGCTGGGAGCATTGGTATCACTGCTGTCATCGTCCCTGGCCTTTGCCACTGATGAAAAACCAATCACAATCGAATTAAATGAACCTGATGCCCATCAGGTATTGATGGATGAAATCGCAATCATTGGTTCCAAATTTAATGTCAAAAATGTTGCCGGTTCGGCTGCATATATTGATATGGAGGATATTCGTCAGCACGGCATAGCCGACATCAACCGGGTATTAAGACGAGTGCCCGGCGTTACCTTACGACAAGAAGACGGATTTGGACTCTTTCCAAATATCTCACTGCGTGGTGTTGATCCTTCTCGGAGTGCTAAAGTAACCATGATGGAAGATGGTGTTTTAACTGCCCCAGCACCCTATTCTGCTCCGGACGCATATTATTCACCCGCGACAGGCAGGATGTCAGGAATGGAAGTTTTGAAGGGTTCCAGTCAAGTTAAGTATGGGCCTCGTACAACTGGCGGTGTAATCAACTTTCAATCCACTTCAATACCCACAGCCGAAAAATATTATTCAAAAACAACATTCGGGAGCTTTGATGAGCTGCGTAATCATTCTTATTTTGGCAATACATCACAAAGTGATTCAGGAAAATTTGGGTATCTGATTGAATATTACACACGCAATAATACAGGGTTCACAAAATTAGATGACACAGTCGCGTCGATTCGTGGTGAAGCAGATACCGGAATCCGCCGGATGGAGCCAATGCTCAAGGTTTCTTATGAACCTAAGACATCCATGTATCAACGGCTAGAATTTAAATACGGCCATACAGACCTTGATGCGAATGAAACTTATCTAGGCCTTTCCACACATGATTTTATGGAGAATCCTAACCGTCGTTACGCAGCATCTCGGTTCGATGAAATCAATTCTGAACACCATCGTTCCTATCTGCGCCATTTTATGGAGTTCGATTCGAAGACAAGTTTGATTACAACAATTTATGGTAATACATTCCATCGAAACTGGCAAAAACTAGATGAGGTTGATGGTACTGACTTGGACCAAGCTTTATCCAACCCGGCAAGACTAGCTGTTCTTAGGGGAGAGGCAGCAGGCACCTTGACACTCCGTAATAACAACCGCACTTACTACCTATATGGAATACAAGGCGACTTGAAACACCAGGCCCAAATTGGACAAACAGAACACAATATTGAATTAGGTCTTCGCTATCACTATGACCAGATTCGACGTTTTCAAAGAGATGAGACCTTCACACAAGATGCAAACGGAAATATAACTGCTGTAACTATCGCAGATGGAGGTGCAGATGGAAATATTTTGCAAGAAACCGATGCTGTAGCTCTAAATATTCAGGATGCCATCAAATGGGGAAAGTTTACCTTTACTCCTGGTGTCCGAACCGAATATATCGTCGGAAAATATAAAAACTATGCTAATGGCAGAACTGGGACAAAAGGTTATGTTGCAGTTGTAGGTGGTGGTAGCTTTAAATACGACATGTATGATGCCGGTGGTCGAGATATTGATCTCTTTGCAGGAATATTTAGAGGCTTCTCTCCTCCAGACCCAAAAAGTGCATTTGAAAATGGACTCCGGGAAGAAACCAGCCTCGGTTACGAAGCAGGTATTCGCTATAAAAATGCCCCCGCTGCATTTTCAACCGAAGCCATTTTCTTTCTGACCGATACCGAAGATTTGATCGTTAGAGCCGATATAGGTGATACGTCTAACGGCCAAACTATAAATGGTGGTGAAGTTAGGTCGTTGGGACTTGAGTTTCAGGCAAACTATGATGCCGGCCTAGCAAAAAATTGGTCATTCCAAACTCCTACCTACGTTTCATTCACTTATACAGATGCTAGTTTCCAAAAAAATATTGGTACAACATCTGGTGGATCAATATTTGCCGGAGCAGCAGATGGTAACAAGGTTCCTTATATTTCAGACTATGTCATAAGTTTAGGAACAGGTATTATTTATAAAAAATTAAATGTTAACTTTGATGCCAATTATACTTCATCTGCATATGCAGATGGATCAAACAATGGAACTAATATTAATACCAGTGGTACTGCATCTGAGCGATTCGGCGAGATTGATGCTCAATATCAAATTGATGCTGCAGTTGGTTATCAGATCAATAACAAAGTTCGGTTATTTTCAAATTTCAAAAATATTACCAATAGTCAATTCATCATAACCCGACAACCAACGGGTCCGCGACCAAACCTGCCGTTCTCTATGATGGCTGGGTTAGAGTTCGCATTGTAGTTAGTTGCAATATGCTGAAGTCTTCTCCAAGAGCCTGATGCTTGCACATACAGAGAACCGGGTTTTGAGCTTTTGCTTAAGACCCGGTTTTTTCTTTTTTTAATCTTTTATCTTGTTTCCCTTGCAGCTATTCCTACCCATAGTAAAATAAACAAGTTTTTTAACTCTTAACGCTACCGCTTTAACTCTTTCATGAGCACTCGACATTTTTTCAATTGGAAAATATTTATAATTTTTCTGGCTTTTCTCCTAGCATCCTGCGCTGTTTTAAAGAAAGAAAGGACATTCTCCAAGAACGGTTTGAAGGTCACTTTCCGCAGTCTCAACGCTTTGGATGATGCTCAAGGTATCAAGTTTCGATATCCCATAATTCTTACGGAACAACAGCTAAACAACCACCTGCTTTCTCTCTGGTATCAAAATATCGTATCGCCGGGTAAACCCAAACCGGCATTTTCAAAAGAAGATGTGAGAACGCTAACCCCTCTTTTTAAAAATTCTTTGAAAAAAGTTGAACCGGGAAAATACCTTCATTTTGAATTTCAATCTTCCGGGGGTCTCATTGAAGGCCAGGTATTTGTCACGGCCGAAAAAATCCACTGGCGCTTTTTGAAAATAAACAATAAACTCTACTCCAACGATCCTTTGAGACTAAAGAAACCGACCTGGAAACTGGTTCGGATGCCGGGCCAAGCCTATCAAAAACAGCAAACAGGGGGTTTTAAAAAATATTATAATAATAGAATCATTGCCAATATCGATCTGCCTTATCCAAAACAAAGATCTCAAACTCGACCCACCAGGAAAAAGCATTCACAATCCAGCAGCGAAAGCGCAGGGTTGCAGAAAAAGCTTGGTATACTGCAAAACCTTTTGGACGAAGGGCTGATTGACAAGTCAGAATATGAGAAAAAGAAAGAAGCTGTGTTGAACAAGCACTTAAATATTGATGAATAAAAGTCTGCCAAGACTACGTGCGTTCATAATGTTACAATGATCGAGTGGATTCTGAATGTGTCATTCCTTCCGGGTACGGCTTACAACGTTAAGCAATAAACTAACCATTTTTAATATTCGATGAATAGTACTGATTTAAGCAACCCTGAACTCTCTATTGTTATTCCTGTATATAACGAGAGGGATAACCTGATACCTCTTGAAGACAAGCTTGAAACAGAGCTTGAGAAACTTCGGCTCAGCTATGAAATACTTTTAATTGACGATGGGAGTAATGATGGCAGTGCGCATTTAATCCAATCTTTGCAAAAGCATAATCCACGTATCAGACTTATTCAGTTCGGCCACAACCATGGGCAATCAGCGGCATTTGCGGCGGGATTCAAAGCGGCAAAGGGCAATATTTTTGTAACCCTTGATGCGGATTTGCAGAATAACCCTGCCGATATCCCTTTGCTCCTTGAAGAAATGAAAAACTATGACGTGGTATGCGGCTGGAGACATAAAAGAAATGATCCCTGGATAAAAAGGATCTCCTCAAAAATAGGCAATGCAGTGCGCAACAAATTGAGCAAAGAGGAAATCGCTGATACGGGCTGCTCGTTGAAAGCGTTTCGACGGGAGTGTTTCGACAATGTGAAACTATTTAAAGGGATGCACCGTTTTTTCCCCACCTTGATGAAGATGGAAGGATTCCGGGTGACCCAGGTGAAGGTCAGCCACCACCCTCGCCTTCATGGTGTATCAAAGTACAATATTCGAAACCGTCTATTTTCTTCCTTTCAGGATTTAATGGCTATACGCTGGATGAAAAAACGTCAAATTAATTACGATATTATCAAGGAGGATTGAATGACACCCAACCATTGGTTGATCCTCGGATTTGTTGGCCAGGCACTTTTTGGAGCCCGGTTTATTATCCAGTGGATCGTTTCTGAAAGAAAGGGAGAAAGCACCATTCCCATGGCCTTTTGGTATTGCAGTATAAGCGGGGCTATGGTTCTTTTGACCTATGCAGTTTATAAGCAGGATCCCGTGTTTATTGTTGGTCAAAGCCTTGGAAGTGTTGTCTATATCCGCAACCTGATACTCATTGACCGCAAAAGAAAATCAATGGAAGCTGTAGGAGTTGAAAATGAGTAGCTGGAAAATCAGAATAACCGGGCTTGCTCTCATGATTCTAGGAGTTTTCCTATTTATCTGGTCTGTGAAATACATTCAGTCAGAATGGCCGCAGATTTTTGTCGGTTTGCTCTCCGTATTCAGCACATCCATGGGGTTTGCACTCCTCATTATGCCAATGGACATGCAGGAAGATGACTCCACCCTGGAATAGCATCTATTTTTCCCATTATTTCATTCAAAATTCACCTCATTTTTCATGTTGTAAAAGCATGAAAAGTCTTTAGTTAGCAATAGTTTTGAAAGTTCTTGACTTTACCCAACCCGTATGATATTTCTCTACATTCTTTAAGTTACTTCAACCTAAAAACAGGTTAAAAACTTAAGGAATAGAGGTTTTCCATTATTAGGAAAACAGGTTTTTACCGCCTTCTTCAGGTCTTTCATTCAAATGATGATGAAACATTCTCAAAGTTCAGGTATCTTTTTTAAATCTCTTATCTGCCTCCTTTTTATTTATTTGTTGGGTCACTTATCCCCTTTTCTCCCTGCTTCTACAATTTCTCCATTTACAAATCTAAGTTTTCAATCTTTGGCATATGCCGATGAAGAAGACGATGATGAAGAGGACGAGGATGAAGAAGACGAGGATGAAGGAGGCGAGGATGAAGGAGGAGAAGAAAGTACCGAAGGTGAGGAAGAAGGTGGTGAAGAGGAAGAAGACCTTTCCTATTTAACAGATATCGGTCCTGCTGCTGAACATGAGTTTGAGGAATTTTCATTCCTCGGGTTTAGTAACCGTAAATTTACCTGGGCAGCTGCACAGTTACATATTTTATTCGCCTCGTTCATTCTTGGTTGCCCCATGTTCGTGGTTATCATGGAAGTTATGGGTGCCCGCAGGACTCAAGGGGTACGAAAAGCAATAATTCTTTCAAATGTTTTTTTAGGGGTTCTCATAGGCGTAGTCATTGGAATAACCGGGGAAATCATTGTAGGAATTCATCATGGAGTTTTGTATGGACTATGGGCATGTGCTTTTGGAGCTTTGATAGTTAGTTTTCTGAACTATTTCCATAGACTGATGAATATCCGAGCTTCTGCATTTGTAGGTGCAGTTTTTGGAAGCATCCTTTCTATGTCGCTAACTCCCGTCGAACACTATGAAGTCTCTGGTATTATTCTCGCTATTATAAATGGAGCGGTTGGGGGTGTGATTTCTAATGGAATCATGTTTGCCAAGTCAGATTACAAGTTTGAGCGCCTTGCTCACGAGATAACCAAGGTAATAGGAATTTGCTATAGCTTCACCGCACTATCAGGAGGGCTATTCCTATTTGTGATGTTGGTTGCATATCAAGACTTTATAACCTACCTCATAAACTCCTTTCCAACACTATTTATGGTAGCCTATCCAACGCTGTTTATTCTTGAAACAGTGGTTATGTACATATATGTCTATTCATGGGACCCATTAAATAAATCAAATAAAAAAGGACGTCACATTGTTACCGGTGTCATACTAAATGTTTTAGGGCTTTCGTTGCTCGTAGCACTTGATGGCCCTACAACATTTATGCAAACCCCGCCGAAGCCTCTTGATCAGCTCTTAAATATTAGCGAGTGGGATAAAATTGCAAATATGGCCTGGATGCCTCTGAACTACCACCGATTGGTAGGAAATGGAACTTTTGGGGGGTATATGGTTTGTATCATTGGTGCCTATATGTACCTCTGGTCAGACAAAAATGAAGAGCGCGAGTATTACGACTGGGTTGGTTATATAGGAAATCTGATCGGTGTAGCGATCATGATTCCTCTTCCAGCGATGGGCTATATTTTCGTCCGAGAAATCTATCAATACGATGCAACTATTGGCATGTATATAATGTCAGATAGAGAATCCATGTTCATGCTAGTACAAGGACTTCTTGTTGGAACCATGTTTAGTGCAAGTAATATTTATATGTGGGTAAGCATGAAGCGTATCGAAAATGCCGAAAGATTTTTTCCAGCAATGAAATTCGGTTTCGTATTAATAGTTATATCGGCAACCATCTGGTTCACTCCCAGGCGCTTTTTTGCAACCATGTTGCCCGAACCAGGAATGAACGCAGATATGGTATTGCCAGATAACCTCGCATTTTTGGCTTTGATGATTTCAAAAAACACAGCGGCATTCTGTCTTGTGACGGTAACATTTATCAACTACATTTTTTACACCATCGCCACCAAAACTGGAAAAGTACATTATGGAAAAATTAATCCATTAGGACCATACGTCCTGATTTTCCTCGGTTTTGCTGACATCTGGCTGATGAGTTGGATGGGTACAATTCGCTCGCTTTCACGAATGAACTGGCACGTATATAAAGTATTTAAAGATGTGACACCAGAAAAGTTTGCACCAACATTAGCCGAGTCAGGATTTCACGTTACTACAATTGTCTGGACATTTTTTATAATTATGACAGCCATAATCTGGATAGGAATTAAATATCCTAAAACCAAAAAGAAAGAAATTGCAACTACCCAAGCTTCACCGCAAATGGCCGAGTAGTGGTTTTTTAGGAGCAAATCTATAATGAAAATTGACTTTATAGTTATTGGATTTATTGCCGCTGCAAGCGGCCTCTTTGCATTATATAGTACTTTTGGCTTTATAGGAGCTGGTGCTGGATTAGCAGTTATGGTTGTTTATGCACTTCTTCTAAAGGTTAAGCCAAGAAAAGTAGAAGAGAAATCTTTCTTCAAAAATGTTAGGTTTAAGCTTCCAGTGATAGCTATTTTAGCTGGTGTTATCTGGATTCTTGCCGGAAAATTTAATTTTCCTATTTGGTGGCAAATAGAATTTGTCACTTTTGCTTTTGTAGGATTCTTTTACTTTACACTTCTTGACTGGAAAACACTATCCACTGAAAAGTCTAATTTTGATTGGGTTAAGCGTCTTCTAGCTACCTACGCGTTAGCTTCTGGTATATTTATTGGAGTAACAGCTCAGCTTCCACAGTTTGATCCTGAGTTTGAGTTAGCCAAATTAAACAAACCCCCTATAAAACTAACTGGGCTAGCAGGCCCTGAAGTAATCGCGGCAGGACGTGAAGTTTTTGAGAATAATAAATGTTTTAACTGTCATAAAGTATTTTGGGAAGGTAATTCAGACCGTGGACCAAATTTAGGCACCAAACAAATTGGACTATATTCTGAAGATTATATCAAAGAGCAAATACTGGAACCAAGGAAAATACAGGCACCAGGATTTGATGATCCAAAGTCATATAAAGCTATGCCCACCTATTATGGTGATGATATAGATGACGATGAAATGACTGCTCTTGTTGCGTACTTAAAAACTATGCGTGATCCCACCCACATGCCAGTAGAGGGGAAGTTTGGAGATCAATGGACTTGGTGGGATGATAAAGATGTTATTGCTGAAGGCCAACAAGTTTTTGAGGGATTACATCCTGCGACAGATGGACTTAATTGTGCAGTTTGTCATGGTAAAGATGGTATCCCAATGATGACAGGAGCGCTCGATTTTAGAAATGAAAATAACTCAGACACTAATAAAATTGAAGGGGATCATACTGACAAACCGTTAAAAGATTGGCCAGATGATCTTTGGTATCGCCGGGTTACACGGGGTGTTCCTAATACGCCTATGGCACCGTGGGGCATGATATTTAATCACCTTTACCTCTGGAAGGCTGAGGCCTATGCCAGGACTTTTCATGATCCTCTGGAAAAACGTACAGCCAAACGGCCTGTACCGCCAATACCCACCAAAGAGGAAATTGAGAGCTGGAAAACAAACGAGCTATTCCTTGATCCATTACTATAAAAAAGGTTTTATCGAAGCCGGTTCCGTTTAACGGAGCCGGCTTTATTTTTACCTGTTCGACAAAACAAGTATAGTTTTGTTAAAATATCATTTTGTTTCGTTTGACCTCTCTGGAGATTGAAATGAGTAAAATTGATGATTTTATAAAAAGCAGCATTTCGGAGAATGGCGAGATACTTAACCTTCGAGATAAATATATAGGCATTCGTGGCTGTATGGAGCTTGCGACAAAAGAACAACTAAAAACGGTTAAACAACTGGTTCTGCCTGGCAATCAGATTGCCGATGAAGGTCTTGAAGCACTTTGCGAATCGCCTTATCTGTCTAACCTGGAAGTCCTCAACGTAAACCATAATGAAATTGGGGATGATGGAGCCATAGCACTGGCAAATACACAGAGTTTACCGAATCTGAAAGAAGTCACTATGTTTGGCAATGTGGTAGGTGATATTGGGGCTCAGGCATTCGCTGATTCACCCATCAGCAAAAAATACATCAAACTGGATCTCTATAAAAATCAGTATTCTGAGGTTGGTTATAAAGCTCTCACAGAATCAGAGAACCTGAAAAACTGCGAGGAACTGGAAGTTTACCGCGATTGATTATCTAATAGTTCCACTCTTCTCACTCCACTCGGCAGTATCAAAGGTTTTGACTTGTAAAGCGTGAATGAGCTTGGGGGTACCGGTCATTTCCTGGGCTAATGCCGTGTGAACAAGACGGATGCGGTCCATCACGTTGAGGTTTTTAAATTCAGGCGATACAACAATGATTGAATAATGACCACCCCCGCCCGCTGCTTTATGTCCCCGATGAAGATGACTTTCATCCAGAATTTCGACATGCTCTGCGGCAATTTTATCTTTAAGGTTATCGTTAATGATTTGAATAGTATCCATATTGTTTTAAAGCCTTTTTAGAGTTTTAAAGTTTTTATTTCGAGTCGTTGGAACGCAGACCAATATCTGGAAAATCTTTGAACTGATTGAGGTTGTCCTGAAATTTCCGATAAGCCTCATGTTCTTCGTCATCCATGAGTTTTGCCCGGCATCGAGCGCATACAGGAATTTTGTCAGGATTGAAATTACCAATCCTGTTTTTGACTCCGCATTGCGGACAAGGTATGATGGCTAGATTAGAGTTAGTCATAACACATTTTAACAAACAGACACCCTAAACTAAAAGGGTTCTTATAATTTCTCTATAAAATGTTTTTTTTTCAGCAAGTAGGTCCAAACCAGAAAATTCCATTTACAACCAAGTTAGCTCTGGTTTTCTGGATCATTTTGAGCCTGGCACTTTTATCCTTTTTTGCATTCGGTGTTTTTATAATTGCCTTGATGATAGGCCTGGTCTTATTCGCAACCAACTTATTTCAGAAAAAAAGCAAGACCAGTGAAATCCCAAATCCAACAGTAGACTTTCAGACAAGGCCCTACTCTTCACATCGAAATGCCAAAGACGATGACATAATAGACATCTGACCTTCAAAAACGATCGAAGAAGACTATTTTCTGTTTTTTTTGTAGATGTGGGTTGCCTCACCGTAAAAAACTTCAGCCGATTCCATGATAGTCTCAGAAAGCGTTGGATGAGGATGAATTGAGTTTGCCAGATCTTTTGCTTTCAAACCATTATCAACTGCCAATACGCCTTCTCCAATTAACTCGCCAGCTCCTACGCCTGTTATTCCCATTCCCAGGACCTGCTCAGTATCAGGTTCAAGAATCAGTTTTGTCATACCTTCCGGCCTGCCAAGAGTTTGCGCCCTTCCTGAGGCCATCCAGGGAAATTTAGCAATCTGAACCTTAATGTTATTATTTTTTGCATCGGTTTCAGTCATTCCACACCAGGCTATCTCAGGGTCTGTAAACACCACCGCAGGAACACATTGTGATTTTCCTTCAAATTGACCATGGGTTAAATACTTGACAGCTGCTTTACCTTCCGCAGATGCTTTATGGGCCAACATTGAACCACCTATTACATCACCAATGGCAAAAATAGAAGGCTCATCAGTTTGAAATCGTTCATCCACCTGGATGAATCCCCAATTATTTATCTTAACTCCCGTGTTTTCCAAACCTAAATCTTCTGAGTTAGGTGTTCTTCCTACAGCCACTAAAACACGGTCAAACTGGTCAGCTGCTTTGTCACCGTCAAATTGGACTGAAACCTTTTCACCATCCAAGTTACAGGCTGTGACTTCAGTATTTAATAATATATTCTGAAACTGTGATTTCAACCTTGCCTGCAACGGCCGAACCAAATCGCGATCCACCCCGGTTAACAAATCTCCAGTCATTTCTACCACAGTCACCCGACTGCCCAACGCGGAATAGACCGTTCCCAGCTCAAGGCCAATATACCCTCCTCCTACCACTAACAAATGCCCAGGGATATCCTGCAACTCAAGGGCTGAGGTCGATGTAAGCGTTCTATTTTCTATTTCTGCAAACAGTGTGGGAAAAACAGGCCGTGAGCCTGTCGCTAGAATACAGGTATCAAAGCTGATAGAATCTGTACCATTAATAATCAGGCTCTTTCCATTTTCAAATTTTGCCCTGCCATTTAAAAACTTAACTCCACGCTGTTTACAAAGTGCGCTCAGCCCATTAGCCATTTTATTTATAACTTCACGATTCCATTCACGAATGCGGTTCAAATCAATTTCCGGACGCTGGAATTTCAAACCACACACTTCCGCATTTTGAGTATCTTCAATAAGGCGTGAAAGGTGAAGCAGAGATTTGGAAGGAATGCATCCTCTATGAAGGCATTCACCACCAGCTTTTAAATTCTCATCGATCAAGGTAACGTTCATGCCCAGATCAGCAGCTAGAAAAGCGGCCGTATATCCGCCGGGACCCGCTCCAAGAACAACAATATTTTTTTCACTCATAGGGACTGAATTTCTATCGATGACGTTTGCGACTGATTTGTTCCCAAGTCCTTGGTCCGGCTTTAGAACCAACTTTACCAAACATATAATGAAAAAGCCTTTTCGCATCAGGCTTTTCAGTATGATTGCCAACAAGTCTTTTAATCACAGATTCCTCGATCTCCATAAAAGGTTGTAATTGTCTTCCCACTTTTTTCACTATTTGAAGATTACTAAGGTTTGAGGCTGGCCTTCCTTGCGAAGTGTGATCATCACCTTTTTGCTGCGTAATGTTGGCATCCATGCTTTCAGTAAATAGTGGCTTTTTATCAAAAGCTTTATAAGCAATAAAATAAGCCAGTGCAAACCCGGACTCAGTTTTACTCAGCTCCTCAAGGTCAGATTGCACTGTTGAAATCAAACTTTCCGAGTCAATAACGGCATCGCCCCATTGCCAAATATCGCTATCTATGTGACGCAAAACATTTAGATCGGCAAGGTGTTTTAAAAAAGATTCAGTGACTTCCTCCCCTAAGTCATCAAAGACAATATATTGTTTAAAAAAACATAACCACCCTTCCAAATCCATTTTGCTAGAATATAATTTTTTCATCAAATATCCTTCTGGATTTTGATTATTAGGAGATTTATCAATTAGAAAAAATCAGTGAGGCTAACTTTTGAGCAAACGCTTTTGAAACATATCCTTCCATTCCTCAGATAAAGCCTTAATATTGATCAACTCCCGCATATGTTGAATATTTTTTCCACCCCTCCGCAGAAGAGCATTGGCTTTCTCAATGGAAAAGTGGCCTTCATGAATTCTATTTAATATTGCTCCAGGTTCAACCAGTCCCGGTTTGAGAACCCTTAAGTAAAATCCACTAAACCCTGTAGTTTGAACATTACATGCCATACTTTGGTCTTCAAAAACCTTATTGAGTTTATGACAGGGCTGACGGGGTTGTGTGACTTCAACTTGAGCCTTTCCCACTTCAAAAATATCACCTATATTGACTTGAGTTTCCAACATACCTTCCAGACTCAGGTTTTCACCAAAAGCGCCGGGTAAAATTTCACGTTTTAGCTTTTCACTCCAATATTGAAAGTGATCAACAGAATAAACACATACGGCTTTATCCTCGCCTCCATGAATACGCCTGTCCCCTACCCCATCTCCCTCAAAGCCTATATAATTCAAAAATACAGGTTTAGAAACAGGCTTCTTAAATATGCCCGACAAGGATTTTTTTTTAGAGCCTTTACTTAAAAAAACATTTGTAGCTTCCGCTATATTTATAGATACTATCTTCAAAACTGGTATATCCCATTCCGTGAGTATTAAAAAAATTAAAGTGGGCGGCTTAATACATGACTATTGCATCAATTTTTTATAATGATAAAAGATAGATTACAATTATAAAAATTTGCTTTTTTTGTGAAACGATACCCCAAATGTGTAAAAATATCAACGCGTGGCTCAAGGAAGCCAAATATATAAGAAATAAGGACTTAAAGTATTTTTATTCAACCCCAGATTTAAGTTGATCAGATTAATAGCAGGGGGTTGTGGAGAAATAGAATAAAGGTTTGGTTTATAATTTCCCTCTCGTTGGTAGGTAATGATCTTCAAATGCGGATTCCCTAATTTGACCTTAATGTTGTCTACAGTTTCAGAGATGTATCCTATCCCATCAATCAAATTCAGGTTCATAGCCTGTTCTGAATCAAAAACACGCCCATCAGCCAGTCTTGTTACTTCATTTTGATTAAGTTCAGGCCTGTTATCAGCAATTTTACGCACAAAACGGTTATGAAAGTTATCAATCGTATTTTGAAACAATTTCCGCTCTTCGTTGGTAAAAGGACGAAATGGTGACATGAAATCTTTTTTATCACCGGATTTCACAACTTCCCATTCAACACCTATTTTTCCCATCAAACTTTCCATATTCACTTTTAATGCAATAACTCCAATACTACCTACCAATGATGTTGGGTGCGCAACGATTTCATCTCCAGCCAGAGCTATATAGTAACCACCAGAAGCAGCAATATCCATGACATGAACGTAAACGGGAATATCTTTCTTCTTCTTATATTCCATTAACTCATGATAAATAATATCGCTGGCAGTCACAGTCCCGCCCGGACTATTGACTTTAACCAGGAGTGCTTTAATGTCAGCATCTTTTTCAGCTTTCGAAATAATTTCCCTAACCTCCTCCACCATACCCAGTTCAATTGTAGCTCCGGTAAAGGAACGATCTTTCTTATTACTGATCACACCCTGCAAGTCAATCAGGAGTAATTTTTCCTCACCATCACCTTCCAGCGTTGTTTCTTCCAATGGCCCCATAATTGGTCCAAGATGAATGGAAGCACAAGCACTGAAAAATATAAAAGTGCATAACAAAAAAAACTTAACAGCCTTAAGTCTCATCAGCTTACTCAGTTATAGAAAAAGGTTTCGTCAGGATAAAACAGCCCAGAAAGGGTCAAGCTTAGATTTATACTGTTCAGGTTCAGTCTCTGCATTAAATATTTTGTCCAGGTTATTGCGAATCTTTGAAATCACTTCTTCATTACGCTTTTCTTTTTCCAGAATTGCCTGCTTGGTCAAGTCATGCAAAGAAAGAATGATTTCCTTAAGATTTAAGTTTAATTTCGCAACTCGCATTTTAATCTCTTTACGTTGATCCGCTGATCGGCCAGACCAGACAGTCGCCTCGACAGACTTAACTTCCTTAACATAAAGTTTTATGATTTCATTAGCAGACGTTGAAAAGTTGTCGTCGTTCCCACAATCCTTTAACTTTTTACAGAGAATAAGAAAGTTCTGCAAGGGATCAATAACCTGCAAATCAATGAGCACCGATTCATCAATCCCATACATTTGGCTCAGTTCTGAAGGTTGAATTTTTTCCGATCCCTCAATATCATTCTGGAGTGTCTCCTGTAACCTAGTCACTTCAGAGTCCACCTTAGTTTTGGCAGAAGTCAGATTTTGTGAGATCTTATCGTCAAAATCCTCAACACTTCTTCTTTGTAAATGGACACTCCGGTATTTGGATTTTAAATCCTCAAGAATACAGGCAACCTCAGTATTCCAGCTTGACCTCAGCTTATTTGCTCGTTCATCATCCAGAGTCACCAGATATTTTAACCTTACTTTTTTTTCAATAGTAACAAGCGCTCTTATAAGGGACCGAATCAATCGCTCGTAAGAAACCATTTGGGCATCCAAATGTTCTTGCGAGTGTTTTTTATTGGATTTGGTAAACTTAATATTATTTTTTTTTAAGCGGACAGCATTTTCAGCCAGGAGAGCGGTGCATTTATCTCTCTCCATAATATCCAGGGTCTTATCCAGGTCTTCCATAAATAGATATCAATAAATATTGTTTAACAAGGGTTAATCCGCGCTCTTGGCACAGCGACATCCTATTCCATAATAATCCTTGGCATCACTATCTCCATAGCGGCTGGAGGATCTGAGGTATACGGGAAGGCTGTTCCAAGCACCACCGCGAATAACGTGGTATTTACCTTTTTTGGGCCCTTTGGGGTTTTTATAGGGGCTTTTGCTATAATATTTTTTATCATACCAGTCATACACCCATTCGGCAACATTACCACCAAGGTCATAAATCCCTTCAGGACTAGCACCTTCTTCAAAGCTGCCAACCTGTGAAAGGACCTTACCTTTTTGTATAAAACAACAATTCCCGAAGTTTGAACGCTTTTCATCGGGAGGCTCGTTACCCCAGGGGTATTTCCTTCCTTCTATACCTTTTGCTGAACGTTCCCATTCTGCCTCAGTTGGCATACGCTTACCTTTCCACTCGCAATATCTTTTGCAACGTTTCCACTGCAACCCAAAAATAGGTTTATTAACCATTTCAGGTCTCGCCTTGCGGTCTATCCATCCAGTTATAGTTGGGTATTGCTTTGCATTGGAAGACAGATATTCCTCAAAATCTTTAAAAGTCACCTCATATTTGTCAATATAATAAGCATCCAGATAAACCTTATGACTGGGTTGCTCGTTTTTCTTTCCCTCCCCTTCAGGACTACCCATGTCAAACTCCCCTGCTGGGATATGAACCATATCAGAATAGGGGTTTGCCTCAACCTTGGAAAAAATGACAAACCAGATAAAAAAGACATGTAATACCATATTCATAAATTTCACCTACTACTTATTGAGCCTGAAAGGTTAAACGTTTATTATAGCTGTAGAAATGTCTTGCACACCTATTTTTTGTCAGATATTGATTCATGCACATAATAAAGAATATTGATCAGTTTCTGGAAAAAATTGAAGGCGCTCTAATTGTCTTAATACTGAGTCTCACGATTCTACTCTCATTCGGCCAAATGTTATCGCGGAACTTCTTTGACATGGGAATTGTATGGGGAGACACTCTTCTCCGTCAATGGGTACTCTGGCTTGGCTTTTTAGGGGCTTCGATAGCAGTCAGACATGATAAACATATATCTATTGAGTTATTATCAAATCTGCCAAACCTTTTTCTAGATCGCACTTTAAAGGCATTTACCCGGTTCTCAGCTGGCATTATCAGCGGTTTTCTGACCTGGTCTGCATGGTCATTCATGTTGTTTGAGAAAGACGCGGAGTCCATCCTTTTTCTGAATATACCCGTCTGGATATTTCAAGCTATCCTGCCCTATAGTTTTCTGGTCATAGCCATACGTTTCATAATAAGCGGTTTTGAAATCCTATTAGTTGAAAACGATTCCAGGCCGACAATCAAATGATCGCTGTCGGAATCATAATCCTGGCAATAATGGGAGTCCCACTGTTTGCCATTATTGGACTCTCGGCCCTCGTTTCGTTTTATAATGCCGAGATAGATTCAGCCGCAATATTCATTGAGTTATATAGAGTAGCCAGCAACCCAACTCTCATCGCCATACCCCTATTCACATTTTCCGGGTTTATCCTCGCTCATGGTAAAACCCCCGAACGACTTGCCAGGATCTCCCAAACCATTTTAAGTGGCACACCCGGAGGCATACCTATTGCGATTCTAATGGCCTGTGCGTTTTTCACTGCGCTTACCGGGGCATCCGGAGTAACCATTATCGCTTTGGGCGGCCTTTTGTATCCTCTCTTATTACGTGAAAAGTATGGAGAAAACTTTTCTCTGGGGATGATCACTTCATCAGGCAGTCTTGGGCTGTTATTCCCTCCCTCTCTGCCGCTTATTTTATATGGCCTGATCGCCCAGGTTAGCATCGACAAACTATTCATTGCAGGAATTGTACCCGGCCTGATCATGATCCTGATCTTATCGCTATTCGCAATCACACGCAGCAGCCAATCCAGTAAAACCTTTAACTGGGCCGAAGCCAAATCCGCACTGATAGATGCCAGCTGGGAGTTACCTCTTCCATTTATTATATTACTTGGAATCTATGGGGGATTCTTAACCGTAACAGAAGCGGCATCCGTCACGGTTGTCTATGTAATCCTGATAGAAACTTTTATTTATAAGGACCTTGATATATTCCGTGATTTACCGAATTTGATGAAAGAAAGTATGATGCTGGTTGGAACCATTCTCATCATTCTGGGAACCGCAATGGGGTTCACCAGTTACCTGGTAGATGAACAAGTACCCATGACGATACTTTCTACGATGAAACAATTCATCCATGACCCTCTAACATTTTTAATGGTCTTAAATGTTTTTCTGCTAATCGTTGGTTGTATGATGGACATATTTTCAGCGATCATTGTGGTTGTTCCTCTGATTATTCCTATTGCAAAGAGCTTTGACATAAACATGATACATCTTGGAATAGTTTTCCTGACTAATCTTGAAATCGGTTATTCCACACCTCCTGTCGGCATAAACCTTTTTATTGCCGCAACACGTTTTGAAAAACCTGTACTAAAACTTTATCAATCTGTTTTGCCATTCCTGGGATTAAGGTTGATAGGGCTCATTTTGATAACCTATATACCGGCAATCAGTCTCTTTTTAGTTGATTGGATTGCATATAAATAGCATCATTCGCATTATGTATAAAAGATTCAACCATGGCTTGGGCAATGAAACGGTTTTTTATACTGTTTTTAAAAACCCCATTGGTTTAACCGGCCTTGCAGCAACAGAAAAAGGCTTGATTCTACTGGCAAATAAGGTCCGTAGCGAAAAAGAATTCTCATCTCATTTAAAAAACGGTATGGGGTTTCAGATAATAAAGAAACCAGGACACTTCACTGAACTCGTGAAACAGTTTAAAAAATACTTTAAAGGTGAACTGAAGTCCTTTAAATTTCCTCTGGACTTAAGACTGGGAACCCCCTTCCAGCAGTCGGTATGGAAACGCCTTCTCACAATTCCATATGGAGCGACCCGAAGTTATAAATGGCTGGCCCAATCCATCAAGAACCCCAACTCTGCCCGCGCAGTCGGGAACGCAAATGGGAAAAATCCACTTTCCATCATAGTCCCCTGCCACAGGGTTGTGCGTGAAAATGGTGAGCTGGGTGGATATACAGGAGGAGTTCAGACCAAACGCTTTCTGTTGACTTTGGAAAAGGCAATCTAATGGCGCTCTATAAAACCAGAGCTATCGTTATTAAAAGCATGAACCTGTCTGAGTCAGACAGATTAGTCACATTCATGACCGAAAATCATGGGAAAGTAAAGTGTGTTGCCAAAGGTGCCAGAAAAGTCAAGAACCGTTTTTGGGGTGCTTTGGAGCCCATGTCCCTGATACACCTGATTTACTTTGGCAAAGAGCATCAAAGCCTCTTCCGGCTAAATCAATCTGATATCATCGAGTCTTTTCAGACTATCCGAGAAGATTTCGACAAGCTTTATACCGGTGTCTATTTTCTCGACCTGATTGACGCTATGGTGCTGGAAGGCCATTGGGATCCTGAAATATTTTCCCTGCTTTACCAGGCATTGGCTGCACTCGACCATCAGACCGAACTGGACCCTTTAAGAAGGCTATTTGAAGTCAGATTGCTTTCATTATCCGGGTACAAACCCCAACTCGAAAATTGTGTCATTTGTAGAAAAAAACATGAAAACGGTATGCTGCCTTTCAGCTACACACATAACGGGATTGTTTGCAGTTCATGCTCTGGAAAAGCAAAGATAGATATACAATTCAGTGTAGGCACAAAAAATTACTTAAAAAAGCTATTAAATGTAGAAATCAAAACCTGTGAAAGGTTAAAATTTCCAAAGTCTCAAACAGAGGAAATTGAGATGGTGACCCATCGTCTTATTCTTTCCCATTTAGGACGTGAATTAAAGTCCTACCCTTTTATTAAAAAAATGGCAAACGTTTAGGAAATATATTATGGAAAAAAAACCGATTCAAACTCCAAACGCACCCTCGGCAATAGGACCCTATTCCCAGGCTATTCGCATTGGTGAGTTTTTATACACATCAGGTCAGATTGCATTAGACCCAGAAACCATGGAAATGATGAATGGTGAAATCGAACAGGAAACTGAATTGGTGTTAAAAAATGTCGAGGCGATATTAAAAGCAGGTAATATGAACCTGGGTCATGTTGTTAAAACCACAGTTTATCTAACTGACCTGGGCGAATTTACCAGAATGAATCAGGTTTACGAGAAGTTCTTTGCAGAGACCAAGCCAGCCCGAGCCTGTGTGCAGGTAGCAGCTTTGCCTAAAGGAGCTAAAGTGGAAATTGATGCAATTGCCCACACTTGAAATAACTTAACTCAAACAGACAAACCAACGTGGCTAAAACTTCAGACGGAACAAGAAATTTCTACAGGTTTATGATGTTGATTGGAATTGGCGTGATCGGCAGCTTAGGCTATTCCTTTATCAGCGCAGCGCCAGATTTTAGAAAATCAGATTATCATAAAGCCTCGCTGCCTGCAGAACAATGCATGCAATGCCATATACAGGGTGTGGAGAAAGTGCCGATCATGCCCCACAGGCCAATGGGGAATTGTGTCATGTGTCACACACCTACAGACCGCCCTTATTAGTTAAATACTTAGGATCAATTTAAATAAAGGCACGCGACTATAAAGGGAATAGAACTCTCGCTGGACATCTGACAGCTCTATTTTAAGATTCGTGCCCGGTTTCAAACCAAATGCCTGGTGATCAATGACTGGCAGTCCATTGGCAAACACATTGGAGGCGAGGACATCGTGGTAGGTCAGTTGATTGTTCTCTAACCGGACAGCTATTCTGGAATCGGAAAAATCAAAAATCTGGTTATTCTCATTTCAGCAATCGTACTAAACGGGAATTATCCCGTTTATGCAAGGCGGGATAATTACAGATGAGTCAATTCCGGTTTACCCATTGGATAAACATTAAAGCCTATATCGTATAGAGCCTGATGATCCAGATGGTTTCTTCCATCAAAAATAAAAGCGGGTTTTTCCATCTTATCAAAAATTTTCTGGTAGTCCAGGTCCTTGTATAAAGACCACTCAGTGATCAATGCGATGGCGTGTGTTCCCTCCGCCGCCTTGTAGGGGTCTTCGATAAACTCAATATCCGTATCAGGTAGATCTTTCCTGGCATTTTCCAGGGCATAGGGATCGGTAATTTTCAGGCAGGCTTTTTCTTCAAGCAGACGTTTGCAAATATAAATCGCGGGAGCATCGCGTGTATCACCAGTATCAGGTTTGAAAGCAAATCCAAAGACAGCCAGTTTTTTATCTGCCAGAGTGTTAAACATAGCTTTTAAAATACGCTTAACATAGCTTTCCATCTGGTAATCGTTAATGGAAACTACCTGTTCCCAGAATGCCGCAATATCATTCAATTGATAATGCCCACACAAATAAACCAGGTTTAAAATATCTTTGCGAAAGCAGGATCCTCCAAACCCTGGTCCCGCATTTAAAAACTTGGGACCAATCCGGGAATCCATCCCGATGGCGCGAGAAACTTCAGTAACATCTGCTCCTGTCACTTCACATAACGAAGCAATACTGTTAATAGAAGAAATTCTCTGGGCAAGAAATGCATTGGCAACGAGCTTGGAAAGTTCGCTACTCCATAAATTGGTAGTGATCAAACGCTCTTTGGGAATCCAGTGAAGATATATATCCATTAATACGTCACGTGCCGCAATACCAGATGGAGTATCTTTTGAGCCAATCAAAACCCGGTCAGGGTGTTCCATGTCCCTGATACCTGTACCCTCGGCCATGAATTCGGGATTTGAAAGAATTTCAAACTCGATAGAATTGTTGCCGGAGTGAAGAATGGTCGCCAGAGTTTCCGCAGCTCGGACAGGAACCGTGCTTTTTTCCACTACGATCTTGTTGGACTTTGAGTTTTCCTTGATACGTCGGGCAGTCTGCTCAATGAATTGCAGGTCCGCAGCTTTTCCCGCACCTTCCCCAAATGTTTTTGTAGGGGTATTGACGCTGACAAATATGATGTCAGCCTCATCAATTTCACGGTCGATATCTGTAGAGAAAAAAAGGTTTTTGCCTCTTACATTTTCTACTCTTTCCTTTAATCCCGGTTCAAAAATTGGCAGCTTGTCAGAGTTCCAGGCATCGATTCGTTCCCTGGAAATATCAACGACCGTCACCTTATAGTCAGGGCATTTATTGGCAATAACGGTCATGGTCGGTCCCCCTACATAACCTGCCCCTATACACAGAATATTCTTTTTGAAATTTTCAGATGTCATTAAGGACTTTTCGGCAAGAAGGAAATGAAGCTTGAAGGAAAAAAGGCCCGGCCCTGAAGGGACCAGGCCTTTTTATTACTATTCAGAATAGTTTACTTTTTATATTTAAAGGTTTTTTTCTTACTGTTATAAGGCTTAGTGCCCTTAACAAACTTGAGTTTGCCTTTATCATTGATTTCAAAGTCTTCAATCACCAAAGGTGTTTTTTCCGTTTGACCGACTTCTTTGGCTCGCTCATCTTTTTTCTCCAATTTCTGGTCCGCATTGTCCTCGCTCCAGTAATCGGCAATTTTATGCACTTTTAACTTTCTCTCTTCAAAGTTAAATTTATATTTATCATGTACCTCCGGCTTAAACGGTGTGTTTTTATGCGTATGACAGCGGGTGCAGACATTTGCATAATCCCATCTTTGTCCATAATGCTCCGTTTCAGCTTTAGTGAAATTTCCCTTGGAAGCCTTCATCACAGCACGGAACTGGGATCCGCCCGCAACCGAGTGACACATTTCACAACCCACCTGCTCCTTGTTAGGCTCATCCGGGTCTATTTTAGTGGCAGTATCTTTACCTTTTTTATTTTTACTACCGGCGGGCTTAAACCCTCCCCTCTGGCGATAACCTGTAGTATGGCATCGCAGACAAAGTGGTGTGGTTGTGTAATCCTTTTCCGGGTCGAGCTTAACCCTTAGCTTAGCTTCTTTACGCTCACCAGGTTTTAACAGATTAAAAGTACCTCCATGAGGTGAGTTTTTCCAGGCTTGGTAATAGGGATCATGACAACTTCCATTACATTTGACAGCGCCAACATATTTAGGCTTTTTTCTCATATCCTTGACCGCTTTGGCCCGCTTTTTTGGTTTGACTTCCCATTTGTCAAACATGGCGTTTTCCGCATCGGTCAATACAACTTTCTTTTTTTTCTTTTTAGCATCCGCCTCGATACCGGTTCCAAAGACCAGGGCCAAGGAAACCAAAACCAAGCTTAGAATTTTAACCATTCTTCCCATATTAAACTCCCTTTTCTCCAAAAACCTGCCAAGTAAACGAGGCTGTTTTTACTTATAAAAATTAACAGTACGAAGGATAATATAAATCCCTTTTCGGGTCAATAGCCATGTATCTTCAATGTTTTAAAGCTATAGTTTGTAGACGATAGCATGAAATCTGGACTGTTTGACATCTGCTTGCTATATTTCTTAAAGTTTCATTCTGTGTTTTCACTTATCTACTGGCAATATACTTGAAATATAAGCTTTCTAATTACGATTTTGAATTACCCCAAAACCTGATTGCTCAAAATCCCACTCAGCGCAGAGGCCAGTCCCGACTACTCGTTGTGAACAGGAGCGATCAAACCCTGACACACGATGTTTTCACCAATTTGAAAGACCATCTCAAAAACCATCCATTGATGGTCATTAATGATACCCAGGTTATCCCGGCTAAAATTCTTGCTAAATCATTATCAAATTCCAGGGAAATAGAACTTTTACTCATCCGTGAATTGGAACCCGGGGTTTGGGAGACGATGTTGA
>WAHY01000002.1:70910-123092 GCA_009873635.1 Nitrospinota bacterium | reverse complement strand
CATTGATGGTCATTAATGATACCCAGGTTATCCCGGCTAAAATTCTTGCTAAATCATTATCAAATTCCAGGGAAATAGAACTTTTACTCATCCGTGAATTGGAACCCGGGGTTTGGGAGACGATGTTGAAAGGGTTGAGTCGGTTGAAGCCTGGGTCTGAGTTTCAGTTGACAAACAGTGATTTGAAGGCGGTTTTTATAAGACGAAAGGAAGCACATGCTGCAATTAGATTTTCATCACCTGAAGGGCTCACAAACTATTTAAAAGATAATGGGCGAATGCCCCTCCCTCCTTATATCCATAGACCCTTGGATACGAACTCAAACACTCTGGAGAATGATAAAAAACGCTATCAAACCGTATTTGCTAAAAAGGCAGGCGCTATCGCAGCACCAACAGCAGGTTTGCATTTTACGCATAATCAATTGGCCAGCTTGAGGCAAAAAACCGTTGATATTGCCCGTCTTACTTTACATGTTGGGCCGGGAACTTTCATACCAATACGAGAAGAAAACATCACCAACCATAAAATGCTGGAGGAATACTACCAGGTAACTCCTTCAAACTGGAACAAGATTTCTCAAGCCAAAAAGAAAGGACAATCTATCCTGGCGGTGGGCACCACGACAACCCGGGTCCTGGAGAGCCAGGAATTTACAGAAACAATACGAAAAAAAGCTGCCGGATGGTGCAACTGTTTTATCTATCCTGGTTGGGAGTTCAGGAATGTGGACCATTTGCTCACCAACTTTCACCTACCCCAATCAACGCTGTTTTTACTAGTGTGCGCCTTCATGGGGGAAAATTTGGCGAAAAAAGCCTATAAAGAGGCTATCAGGCAAAAATACCGTTTTTTCAGCTACGGTGATGCCATGCTAATTCTTTGAAAGTAAGACCCTTGGCCAAGAAATGATCAAGTCGTACCTTCATCAACTACTTGTTTGAAAAATTTACCCGATTTAAAGCGGACGACCTTTCTTGCAGAAATCTCAGCTTCTTCACCGGTCTTTGGGTTTCTTCCAACCCGCTTGGTTTTTGCACGGACCTGGAATGTACCGAACCGACGTAGAATAACCGGCTCTCCATGACCCAGCGATTCTTTAATTAATTCGATCACTGTTTCAACAGCCTCTTCAGCCTTAGCTCTTGATAAGCTGGCACGAGATGAGACTTGATTGATGATATCTTGTTTGGTCATACTCCCTCCTCCAAGAAACAAACTAATTATATTTAAAAATGAATGGCCAATAATCTTTTCTAATATGTCTACACCTTGATGAAAAATTCATAACACATGGTAATCACACCAAGGTGTTTTCGTCGAAATAAGTTACTGATAAAACAACGTCATACATATTTAAATCGGTGGCTTTACTTTATCACTTAAATTAAAAATATCAATAATTAATTCAAGAATTTAGCAGTATTTGCCTGTCAATCAAGTTTTCTTAAATTTGGACTTGACAATTTTCCAGAGGACGGAAAAATACGGGTCCCGATAACCCTTTTTTTTAAAAGGTTTATACGGGCCTTGAATAAGAGGGGAAATTTACCGGGAATCTGGATAAAGCAGTACTAAGAAAAAAACTGTATCTATTTTTGCGTTTGGACAATGTGATAAACCCTATCACCGGGTTTGATCAAGTTTAGTTTTTCACGGGCAATTTTTTCAATTTCGTATGGGTCAGATTTTAAACCTGCTATTTCCAGTCGAAGTTTCTCATTCCTGATTCGCAAGTTTTCATTTTCAGATTTTAATTTAATCTGTTCCTGTTCCAACTGGTACGCATTCAAAATTCCATTCTCATGAAAAATTGCCATCATGACGAGCAATAAAAAAAAGCCAAGGCTCAACAAAAATATTTTCTGGTATCGAGAATTATCAGCCATAAAACCTGAGGTATTTTTTTATGACAACTTTAAATCAATTGTCATCAAGCCAAGTTATAAAAAACATCCATTCCACGGTAAATTGCTGTATTACCCAGAATTTCTTCAATACGCAAAAGCTGGTTATATTTTGCAGTGCGATCTGTCCGGCATAAAGAACCTGTCTTAATTTGACCAGCGTTGACCGCAACAGAAATATCCGAAATACTGGTGTCTTCTGTTTCACCGGAACGATGTGAAATAACAGTGGTGTAACCTGCCCTTTTGGCCATTTCAACAGCATCCAGCGTCTCTGTAAGAGTGCCTATCTGATTGACTTTTATGAGGATAGAGTTACCCACACCTTTCTCGATTCCCTTAGATAAAATGCTCGTATTGGTCACAAACAAGTCGTCACCGACAATCTGTACAGAATCACCAACTTTATCCGTCAGCGTTTTCCAGCCTGGCCAGTCATTTTCCGCCAAGCCATCTTCAATGCTGATTACAGGGTATTTTTTAACCAAACCGGCCAAATAGTCCACCATCTCGCCGGAACTCCACTTAGCGTTTCCTTCAGCAGCCAGGGTATATTTCTTGTTTGAAAATAATTCACTGGCCGCCACATCCAAAGAAATCAATACATCTTTACCGATTTTATACCCTGCACTTTTTACAGCCTTGATCAATACTTCAACAGCCTGTTCGTTGGATTGCAAGTCAGGAGCAAAACCACCCTCATCTCCCACCGCGGTATTAAAGCCTGATTTTTTCAAAACACCTTTTAAATGGTGGAACACTTCAACTCCCATTCTCAAAGCTGAAGAAAAAGATTTAGCACCAACTGGTACGATCATAAACTCCTGGATATCCACATTATTATCAGCGTGGGCTCCACCATTAAGAACATTCATCATAGGGACTGGTAGTTCTTTTGCATTTGTGCCGCCTATATACTGAAATAATGGAAGACCCAGATCGCTGGCCGCTGCCTGAGCCACTGCAAGAGAAACTCCCAATATTGCATTTGCCCCCAGCTTGCTTTTATTCTCAGTTCCATCCATCTCGATCATCAGGCGATCGATCAACACCTGCTCCGTGACTTCAATCCCTATAAGTTCCAGGGCAATTTTACTATTAATATTTTTAACAGCCTTGGAAACACCTTTCCCCAAATAAACTTTGGAGTTTCCATCACGCAGTTCTACTGCCTCTCTTGTACCCGTAGACGCTCCTGAAGGCACAGCCGCCCTGCCCATTGCACCACTTTCCAAAGTCACATCCACCTCAAGAGTTGGATTACCTCTTGAGTCTATAATTTGCCTTCCATGAACACCTATAATTTCAGTCATAAATTATTTATCCCCGAGACGCGCTCAAAGCCTTACGGCTGGCTTCTATGGTTAAGTTAATATCCTCATCCGTATGAACAGCGGACATAAAACCGGCTTCAAATTGTGAAGGAGCTATGTATATACCCTCCTCCAATAACTCATTAAAATAACGTTTGAAGAAATCTGTGTCGCATGATTTTACCGAGTTGAAGTCAACAATTTCCTGAGAAGTAAAAAACATTGAAAACATCGAACCCACCCTCGTAAACTGCGCATCGATTCCAAGAGACTCAACATTTTCTTTCAACCCCTGGCAAAGCTTAGCTGACTTTTGCTCAAGGGATTCATAGACACCCTCTTTAGCAAGTAAATCCAACATCACATTTCCAGCAGCCATTGCCAAAGGATTGCCTGATAAAGTTCCTGCCTGATAGACAGAACCTACAGGGGAAATATGGTCCATCACTTCGCGCGAACCTCCATAGGCGCCCACGGGCAATCCGCCTCCTATTATTTTGCCCATGCAGGTGATATCCGGAGTGACTCCATATAGTTTTTGTGCCCCTCCCAATGAAACCCTGAATCCAGTAATGACCTCATCAAAAATCAGAAGGGCTCCGGATTTTTGGGTCACTTCACGCAGGGCCTCAAGGAATCCCGGCTTAGGGGGTACCACACCCATATTGCCTCCAACAGGCTCTACAATAAGTGCGGCGATTTCTCCACCTTCCTTATCAAACAGCTCACGCACCTTTTCAATATCATTGAAAGGGAGATTAAGCGTTTTCTCAGCAAGACTTGAAACAATCCCGGGGCAGTCAGGAATTCCCAAAGACATAAGACCAGAACCGGCCTTCACTAAAAGGCTGTCTCCATGTCCATGGTAACAGCCCTCAAACTTTACTATCTTGTCACGCCCTGTTATTCCCCGGGCTAATCTCAACGCACTCATCACAGCTTCAGTTCCTGAATTAACCATCCTTACCACATCAATGGAAGGAACAGCCTGGACAACCTTTTCAGCCAACTGGATTTCCAGTTCAGTCGATGCGCCATAACTGGTGCCTAATTCAGCTTGCCGGGTTATTGCAGAAACTATTTCCGGGTGTGCATGGCCAAATATGAGAGGTCCCCATGAAGCCACATAATCAATGAACTCATTGCCATCCACATCCTTCATTCGTGCCCCCTGGGCAGATTTGATAAACAATGGGTCTCCACCCACAGCATTGAATGCCCTGACAGGACTATTTACACCTCCCGGCATCACCTTTTTGGCAATAGGGAATAGACGACTGGAATTATTCTTATTCATAAATTTTAACCAAATAAAATTGAGAGATTTTCTTTAAGGTTTTGCGGGATTTTCTCAGGATCTGTGACAACAGCAAACTTGGCCGCATCGCAACATGAACAAGGCTCAATAGTACCCAACATGGGTATCAGCTCTTTTAAAACTTTCTGCGCCTGTTCAACATTTTTATGCATGATTTCCAACACAGCTTCGAGAGTAACAGGTTCTTCTTCTATATGCCAGCAATCGAAGTCAGTGACCAAAGCCAGAGTCGAATAACAGATACCTGCTTCACGGGCTAACTTTGCTTCAGTAACATTTGTCATGCCTATTACATCTACATCCCATTGTCTGTACAAAAGCGACTCGGCCCGGGTGGAAAACTGAGGCCCTTCGATACAAATATAGGTACCTCCTTCATGAGCGTCCGCACCAGCTTTTTGAGCCGCTTTAAAAAGCACCCCCGCTGTTGCAAGACAAACTGGGTCAGCCATACTGACATGGCCAACCATTCCCTGAGTGAAAAATGTACTGTTACGTTTAAATGTTCTATCAATAAATTGATGAGGCACAACGAAGTGACCGGGTGGCATATTTTCCTTCATCCCCCCTACCGCACTCACGGAAATAATCCGATCAACACCAATTTTTTTCATTGCGAAAATATTTGCCCGAAAATTTATTTCAGAGGGCGGTATGACATGGCCAACCCCGTGCCGGGGGAGAAAAGCGACTTTAACCCCTTCCAGCCTCCCTATGATAATGTTGTCGGAAGGTGATCCAAAAGGAGTGTCAACAACTACCTTTTCAATCACCTCAAGGCCCTTCATTTGGTACAATCCGCTTCCGCCGATCACACCCAGGATTTTTTCAGCCATAAAAATCTACTCCACTGGTTATATAGGGGTTTTACTCAAAGACACTTGAAGTCATGAAAGGGTGAAAAGCTGTGGACAGGCAGAGAGCCCATCCGATCAATAAAAACCACAATCCCTTTTGCCGTTCAGGGCTAGGGTTTTGTATCTGTTTAGTCAACCCGGCTATGCCGAATCTTGTTTTTTTCTTTCTACCTCGCTCAACAAAAACTTCAATTCCGCGATTTGTTCTCCAGCCTTGCTGAACAAGGCTTCTTCTTTTTTGAGATTTTGAACCTTGACACTAACATCTTCAGCAAGCAGGTTTAACGAACTTAAACGTTTTTCCACCTCGCCCAGCATACTGATTTTGCTATTAAGCTGATCAATTTTAGACTCTGCATCTTCAGTAATTGTCGTCAGCTTTTCAATATTCAAGTTTATTTTATCAAGGTTTTCTCTTTCCTTATCGATTCTAGCCTTTTCAGTATTTGTACGGTTAATGACAACTTCAAGTTCACCCAGTGCCTGCTGGGTACGCTTGACTTTTTCATCACTTTCCTGAACCTGTGAGATACGGTTTTCCGTTCTTTCCAGCATATTGCCAAGCTGGTCCATTTTCTTTTCAACTTCAAGCATGAACTCCTGCTTTTCGTCCAGGGCATCTTGCCTGTCACGTAAATCCTTCATCAAGCTATCAAGTTCCTGGAGCTTGGCATCGGTTTTTTCAACCTGTGAAGAGTCCTTAATCAGGGCTTCCATTTTACTTTCGAAGTTGGTCGTTATATGTCCCAACTCTTCACGAATCTGATCAATTTTAGTAATCTCATCCTTGGCTTCCTGAACCTCTTTAAAACGGGTACGCAATTCTATTTCCTGAATACTCAGTTTCGAGGAAATATTGTTCATCCGTTTTTCCTGGTCATCAATTGCGGCCTTTTCTTTAGCCATATCGAGGATATTTTCCTCAAGGGTATTTGCCATCGATTTTAAATCTTCAAACTTTTGATCTACTTTTTCAAGGAAGTCGATTTTTTTGGAAACCTTGGCAATCTTAATGTTTGCCTCCTCAATGAAGAAATCCAGGCCATCGACCTTCTTCTCCATTTTTTCAATGAGAGCTTTCCTCTGCATCTGGGTTTCCATCTTCACATCAAGGCTGATGACCATCGAACTGAGGTCATTAATCTTTTTGTCTACCTGATCCACCATTTGTTGCTTGCGGATGATCTCGTCCATTTGTTGCTGTGTGGACTCATTCATCACTTCAACCTGCTTCAGGATCCCGGAAATGGTATCAATTTTCTTGATATCATCATCAAGCCGTGCAACTTTTTGCTCAGCTTCTTCAGCCATTACATTGAAGCGGCTCATTTTCTCATTGGCATCATCAATGACTTTCATCTCATCTTTCAAAATTTTCATTTTGTTGCTAAGATTGTCTATGAGAAAAGAATTGAGCTTATGTATTTTTTCCTCTGTCTTTTCGATCATGGACTTTTCGTCCTGAATCCGAGCTATTTTGGTCTCGACATCCACTGACAAAGCGTCCAAATCCCTCAAACGCCCAGTAATACTTCGGATCATTTCGTTCTTCACCGAAATATTCTTAGACTCTATTTTTAGATCACTAATTTGCTGCATCAGGTTGTGGAGGGTCTCCTGGGTTTCATTGATCATATGGCTCTGCCCAAGGAGCTTTTCATAATCAGACTGGACACTTGCAAGAATACGTTTCAGTTCTTCCGTATCCCTGGTATGACTTTCTATAGTTTCTTTATCCTGTTTAATCCTGTCATAACGGCTATCCAGCTCACCCAGGGTGTCCTTCATAACCCCAACTTTAACCGCAGCAGTTCTCAACAGTTCTTTCATGTTGACAACATCCTGAACCTGACTGGAGACACTATCCAGCATGTGCTCAAGTCGGTCGATATTACGATCTGCAGATTTTAGGAGCTTACTTTCTTCCCGAAGTTTTTTGACCTTTGAATCCATGTCCCAGACCAGGACATTGAGACGACCTGCATCCTCATTAGCTTTTTCGACAACAAGTTTTTGCTGGCCCAGGCTCTTAATTTTGCTGTCTATATGCTCGTTTAGTAAATGCAGCGATTCTAAATCGCGTTTCAGGGTGTTATAGTTTGAATTGACTTCTTTAGAAACACGTTGGAAATCACGTACCCTAACATCAAAAGTCTTAATTTCTTCAAATCGGGTATCCAGAGAATCCAGTTTTCTTAAGGCATCCGGCACCTGCCCACTCAGCTTGTCAAAAGACTTTTTTTTATCGTCAAGCTCTCCTGACTTCTTCTCAAAATACTCCACGAGCAATTGCAGGTTCTTGCGTTCATGAGAAGCATGTTTGATGAGTTCTTTAAACTCTTTAGTATTAAAACCGGCTTTTTCTGAGGGTGAGGAACTTTGCGGATTCTCAGGTTTGAAATCTTCAGCCATAACAGGACCTGTTTCAAATAGGATTTATTTTTGGCATGGGGACAAACCCCAAATACCATAAGGTACTATATTTTATAAACTTAAGGCATATAAATGTCAAGCGGGATACCCACTTAACAAATATTCATTTTTGAGCATTGCGTGCGAGAAGTTCTGCTATTTGAACAGCATTAAGAGCCGCTCCCTTACGTAAATTGTCGGACACAACCCAGAAGTTTATGGCGTTTTCACAAGAGATGTCATCGCGGATTCTGCCAACAAACACATCATCCCTACCCTCACCATCAATCGCCAACGGGTATTCGTTAGTTTCGGGGTTGTCAACCACCATAACTCCAACAGCATCAGATAATAACTTTTTAACTTCTCCAGCACTGATGGGCTTTTCGGTTTCAACATTTACAGACTCAGAATGAGAATAAAATACCGGCACTCGAACCGTAGTCGGTGAGATTTGAATGGAATCATCTTCCAAAATCTTTCGGGTTTCATTCACCATCTTCATCTCTTCTTTTGTGTATCCGCTATCAAGAAAATTATCTATATGTGGCAAACAGTTAAATGCGATTTGATGAGGATATACATTATTCTCCGGCGGTTTCCCGGACAGGACACTTTGTGCCTGGCTATGCAGTTCTTCAATAGCCTTTTGCCCCGAACCAGAAACAGATTGGTAAGTGGAAACCACAACACGTTTTATTTTAAACTGGTCGTGAATCGGCTTTAACGCTACGACCATTTGAATGGTTGAGCAGTTAGGGTTTGCGATGACGCCGGGGTCATCTCCAACTGCTTCCGGGTTCACTTCTGGAACAACAAGAGGGATATCCGGTTCCATACGAAAAGCACTGCTGTTATCAATCACAATGCAACCGGATTTCACCGCAAAGGGAGCAAACTGACGACTCACACCAGCACCTGCCGAAAAAAGGGCAATATCCACACCTTCAAAAGAACTTTCCTTTAACTCTTCAACTGCCAGTGAGTTGCCATTGAATGGCAATGCCTGACCCACCGATCGTGCAGACGCAAGAACTTTTAAGCTGGCAACAGGAAATTTTCTCTGTTCAAGAATTTCCAGCATTTTTCTTCCCACTGCGCCTGTGGCACCAGCAACGGCAACATCATAAGCTTCTTTTTTATCCAGCATTCTACTTCTCCAACTCTTCTGCAATCAGATCGCCCATTTCTTTCGTACCCACCTGTTTCATTCCTTCAGACATAATATCCGCTGTTCTGACCCCTTTACTCAATACCGTTTCAACAGCAGTCTCAATCCATTCATTCGGCTCTTCACAATCCAAAGAGTATTTGAACATCATCCCCACAGATAATATTGTGGCCAGCGGATTAGCCAGTTCTTTACCCGCGATATCTGGGGCACTACCATGAATCGGTTCATACATGGCATATTTCTCGCCAAGACTGGCAGAAGGCAGCATGCCTATTGACCCTGTCAACATGGAAGCTTCATCACTTAAAATATCGCCGAACATATTGGTAGTCAGAATCACATCAAATTGTTTAGGGTTCCTCACCAATTGCATAGCGCAATTATCCACATACATGTGCGACAGACTTACATCCGAATATTCTGAGTGCAGGTTCGTCACAACCTCACGCCAGAAACCAGTCGCCTCAAGCACATTGGCTTTATCAACAGAACAAACAGATTTATTACGTTTGCGGGCTACATCAAAGGCAATGCGGGAAATTCTTTCAACTTCAGGTTCTGTATAAACCAGGGTGTTGAATCCTCTTCGGGTCCCATCATCCAGCGAATCAATCCCTCGTGGTTCCCCGAAATAAATTCCCCCGGTTAATTCGCGTACAACGAGAAGGTCCAGACCTTCCACCACTTCACGTTTCAAAGTAGAGGCCTCGACCAAAGCCGGGAAAATACGCGCAGGACGCAGATTGGCATATAGCCCCAAGTTAGAACGAAGACCCAGTAAAGCCCTTTCCGGCCTAAGTGAAAAATCAATGTTCTCCCATTTGGGGCCACCGACCGCACCCAACAAAACCGCATCTGCATTTTGCGCCGTTTTAAGAGTTTCATCCGGCAAAGGGTGTCCAGTAGCATCGTAACCAGCACCGCCAACAAGTGCCTCATTGACATTTATTTTAATACCCAGTTTCGATTCAATAATTTTAAGAATTTTCAGTGCCTCTTGAATCACTTCTGGCCCAATTCCGTCACCGGGGAATACCGCAATATCGAATTCTGTTTTCATATAAAAAATCAAACTCCTAAAATCAGGAGATAGCCCTCCCTACCTCCCAGTCCATAAAAAAACTCAGCAAACCAAAGTTATATATACTTTGCCAGCGTCGGTTCGCCGCAGTATACGGGCATAAATTTCGTTGTAAATATTTATTTTTGCATTATCATAACACGCTGAAACTAAAACCATAACCCAGAATCAAGCCTATGATTAACGGCAAACGCATCTGCGTGGTCATGCCGGCCTACAACGCCGAAAAAACCCTGAAAAAAACCTACGATGAAATACCCAAAGATATTGTAGACGATATCATTCTCACCGACGATGCCAGCCAGGATGAGACTGTCAACCTATCACGGCAATTGGATATCAAAACATTTGTCCATACCGAAAACAAGGGATACGGCGGCAATCAGAAAACCTGTTATCAAGAGGCTTTGAATCATAATGCCGACATCGTTATTATGTTACACCCTGATTATCAGTATACGCCAAAGCTCATCACACCCATGGCGTCAATGATTGCAGAAGGAGTATTTGACGCGGTGATCGGCTCCAGAATTCTTGGCAACAAGGCCATGATGGGAGGAATGCCTCTCTATAAATATGTTTCAAACCGCGCTTTAACATTAGCCGAGAACCTGCTCATTCAGCAAAAGCTTTCTGAATACCATACCGGCTACCGGGCTTTTAGCCGAAAAGTGCTCGAAACCATTCCACTTTTAGAAAACTCCGATGATTTTGTGTTCGACAACCAAATGCTTTGCCAAACCCTGTATTTTGGGTTTGAATTGGGGGAAGTATCCTGCCCCGCCCTTTACTTTGACGATGCATCATCGATCAGCTTCAGGAGAAGCGTGACCTATGGATTGGGAGTGATGGAAACCGCTGCAAAATATTTCTTTGCCAAACGCGGCATGGGTCATTTTAAAATTTTCAATCCTCAAGGGAAACGATTAAAAACATAAAAAAACGGAGGAACTCTAAAAGGAGTTTTCCCACCAACTAACAATCGACTTTATAAAGGTTTTGCAACACTAATACTCTACTTTTATCAGGCAGAGTCCGTGAGAAGGTGCTGTGGGACCGGCAACCTTGCGGTTACGTGCTTCAAGAATGGTTTTTACCTGTTCCGGGGGGTATTTGTTTTTGCCAACATACACAAGGGTTCCTACAAGGTTACGAACCATGTGCTTCAAAAAACCTTTACTTTCAAATTCAAAAACCAGGAAATCGTCCCGTTCAATGATCTCGACACGCTTCATGGTTCGCACAGGCGATTTGGCGTTGCAGTTCCCTGCCCGGAATGAAGTGAAGTCGTGTTCACCAACCAGGTATACCGCCGCCGTTTTCATCGCGGGTACATTCAGTTTATGTGGAATGAACCAGGAACGGCGGAAATTGAGTGCAGAAGGATAGTCCCTGTTTAATATGGTATATCGATACAGTTTGCATTTGGCAGAGCCGCGCGCATTAAAATCCATAGGAACTTCACGCACTTCCCGGACTGTGATGTCATGAGGAAGCAGACTGTTTAAAGCAAGCTGCATCTCTACCATTGACATTTTTGTATTGGCTGTAAAATGTGCCGGCATTCCTTCTGAATGAACACCCGCATCGGTTCTGCCAGCACTCAAAACATTTGTTGGCTGATTCAAAATTGTACTCAAGGCTTTTTCCAGGAAACCCTGAATGCTGACAGCATTTGTTTGCAATTGCCAACCGTGATAGGCAGTGCCCTCATATTCAATTATTAAAAGGATTTTTTTCTCCATTTCACTCATAAAAACAAAAAACGCGTTGCAGCTGCTCAACGCGTTTTTTCTCTTTTTTTGCCCCACACACAGGGCCGTTCACATTTATATGCGAACCTCTAGATTTGTTCTAATTACATATTTTGGTGGACTCTCAGCCTCTATAACGTCCTCCTTTGTTAGAACGGGTCTCATACCCCTTGTAATCACAATATAGTCCCCAAATATTGTTCCGCAACATTTCATAAAAAATACATTGCCATAACTTCTACTTATAAAAAAATACCCTTGAAAATGGTTTGACCGTGGTCAAAAGCAGGTCATCCTGAGTCCGGGTGATCCCAACATATAACATGTTTCTGCTTTCTTCCCTCTTTATAGGATAATTATCCTCATCAGGTTCTACCATCGCAACAGAGTCAAACTCCAAACCTTTTACCTGGTGAATGTTTGTCACCATAATTCCAGGGTCAAAAGAAAACTGATTGCGATGTCCGAGACGAACTTCTCCAGACAGATATTCTTCCAACTCCTCTTTTAACTCCATAGCCTGTTTTGGATAGCGGCATATGATGGCAATGAGCTTGTAAGGATCCATCTTGACCTGACGATTACACCACTCAACCAGATGCTCCAGCATACTTTCCCTGTCGTCTGCCTTATACCACTCCGGATCGGGACCGGCCCTACCCTCAACTTGTTTCGGATCTCCAGCCACTTTATGCGCCAAAGTCATGATGGGAACCGTACACCGGAACGAAACTTCGAGACGAATAATAGAGTCCTCTTCCATTCCCAGGTTTTCCACGACCTTGTTCCAGCCAATGAATTTTCTTGCCTGAAGAATTTTCTGCGCCACATCGCCGACAATGGTCATTTGGCGTTTATCACCGACAGCAGATGTCATAATGGCAAATTCAACGGGACCAAAATCCTGGGCTTCATCGACCACCAAGTGATCCAGTGAAATCACCCCACCATCTCCATCTGGCAAACCACCGTTTTTAATTTGTATGAGTCGCAAAACAAGGGACATATCAAAATAATCCAGATTATGTTTTTCCCTGTTTTTGTTCGTCAGTCTTTTCAGATAATCCAGATTAGAACCCAGTTTGGGACTGGCAGGGAGGTAGGATTTTAAATGTTCTGAATCTGATAACAAGTCATATACATCTTGAACATAATCTTCCAGTTCGAAACATTTACGTTCCAGAAATTCCAGGCATTTATCCTTGTCAAATTTTGGCAAGCTGGCTTCTTTAACTTCATGAGTGAAGTCCCTTAATCGGGGTAAAAGAGCATTAGCTTCTGTCTTCTTCCACGAGTTCACCTGCCCGGGCCATGGCTTGAAGAACCTCACAATATCTTCATTTAATTTGATGACCTGTTTGTCCACCCACCCTTCAAGAGCCCTTAGAATCTCCTCAGAAAACTTTATTTCTTCAACAAAAGAGGGAACATTCAGGAATTTGAAGAAAGGCCTGCCGCGAACAACTTTACCGATAATAGACAATGCCCAACTATTGAAAGTGGAAGACTGAACACCTTCAATTCCCATAGATGGCAAGGTGTAGCTAACATATATTTGCAGTGACTTGTTCATCACCACAACCCGGGTATTTTTCGCTCTTGCTAAAGAATTTTCTTCGTGCAACAACCAGGCCAGTCGGTGCAGAGCGACTGTAGTTTTGCCCGAACCAGCAGAGCCCTGAATAATAACAGGCCGTTCAGCATCGCTGGTGATCATTTCAAATTGATCTTTGGTTATTAATGAAAGAATACTTGGAAGACGCTTTTCTTTTGAGTCTTTCGCTCTTGACCGGTGTGCCGCAACCTCATCTTCGACATCAAGTTTTGACCAGCCCGTCTCACCTCTCCTGAAAACACCTTCCGGCGTATCGATCTGCATCAATTGACCCCCTTCAATCCTATAAGACCGTCTTAGTTGGATATGCCCACTCCGTTCTCGCTGATTGATTACCTCATAAAACTCTTCTTCCTGTTTATAGTTGAAATATAACCCGGCTATGGGTCCATTTCTCCAATCCACAATTCCCGCATCAATATTGCTTTTTTTTCCTATCAGGAATGACACCTCACTACCGTCTTCCTCCTTCGTACAGACCCTTCCAAAATAAGGTTCCTGAATCAACGCATACAGGGCCTTATCACTGTCTTTGCGTATGTCCAAAATGCGATGAGCCACCGCTTCATCAGAAACCAGAGGTTGTCTTTCTTCATGATTCCATTCATTAACTATCTGACTGGTCAATTCACGCGCCGCCATATTGGCGGTTATTTTGGATTCCTGGACAATTGGAAGCTGTTGACATAAAGACTGCAAGGTACTTTCAAGCAACGCTTCTTCCTCTTCGATCAATCGTTTGTCATCTTCCGTAAGATCCATTATTTAATTCCAAAAAATTATAAGTAATTTCGAATACAAGGCTAAACTTGCTAATCTAAATGAGATAAACCTCAAGGGTCAACAGAAAACAACACAATAGATAAAAATATCTTAAGGTCCAGACTGATTTTTGCCATAAACTTCAAAAAACCTTTAATATATACCTGTTTTAATTTATGATGGAAACTCTAGTTCCAATAAACATAAAGGCTGGAACATTGGAAAACCGGTTTATTTTAAGGAGTATTTCATGAAAACTTATGAGGATCTTGAAGGTGATGGCGGATCCAACATAGTTGAACAAGTCGTAGAGCTAGGTGCAAAACTACGATCCCGTCTAGACAAGATCAAATATAAGGTTGCATTAATGAGTGGAAAGGGAGGCGTTGGAAAAAGTTCAATAACCGCCAACATTGCTTCATGCCTTGCTGACCGCGGCAAAAAAGTCGGTATTCTTGATGCTGATCTGAACGGACCCAGCATAGGCCATCTTCTTGGTGTCGGCAACAATGCTCAACTCGAAATGAAAGACGATGGACTCAACCCTGGCATCGGGTATCAGGGAATCCGCATCATGTCAATGGATATGCTGTTAAAGTCCGCAGACACACCTGTAATGTGGACCGATGCAGACGATGCCACAGCGTCCTGGGTGAGCGTCATGGAGTCCACAGCTATCCGCGAACTGCTGGCAGACACTAATTGGGGTGAATTGGATTATCTTCTCATCGATATGCCGCCTGGCAGCGACAGGATTGATAATATTCGCTCACTGATTCCTGAACTGGCAGGAGCCGTTGAAATTACCATTCCCTCTCAGCTTTCACAACATATTGTGACGAAGTCAATCACAAAGAACAATAAAATGGGTGTGCCCATTATTGGCCTCATTGAAAACATGGCTACCTATGTATGCCCACATTGCGAAAAAGAAGGTAAATTGTTTGATGGTGAAGATGTTCACAAATTGAGCGAACAAAAGGGAGTTCCATATATAGGAAAGATTCCTTTTGATACTCGAGTGTCTCAGAGCCAATCCGGAAACCTTTTTTATAATGAATTTAAAGATTCTGTTACAGGCAAAGCGATTGCTGAGGCCGTAGAAAATATTGAAAAATTTACCACTAAATAAACTGGAGACGTAATGAAATTCCTTTGTATCCCCTGCGATGTCAAGATGGAAGTTCAGACCGAAGGCATCATGCCTGAGGAAAAAGCTAATCTTGCCATGAAGTTTAAATGCAAAAAGTGTGGACACAGCATTGCCATGCTCACCAACAAATTTGAAACCGAGTTTGTCAGCAAGCTTGGCGTAGAAATGGGTGGAGCCACCGATGTGAGCAAGGCACCCATGGCCGCTGTCGGTTCGGCTCTGGCTCAGGCCAAGGAAGAACTCAAAAGCACTAACCCTGAAGATGACCTCATATGGACCGAAGAAGCAGAACAACGAATAAAAAAGGTCCCATTTTTCGTAAGAGGTATGGCTAAGAAAACCGTCATAAACTTTGCTGTCGAAAATGGCATCACAACAATCGACGCTAAAGTCATGGACGAGGTTCGTGAAAAAGTAGGCATGTAGAGGCGAGCCGCCGCAGGCATGGGGCCCAGGCTTCGGATAGAAAGTCTTCCATGCCCATTAGTCTTAATTGAGTAGCATCTTCTAACAGCTCGAACCCAAAAAACGGGAGTAGCCCTGACCGCTACTCCCGTTTAGGGTTGGAGCGCTTAAGTCTGTATTCCCAAGCACTCTTCTCGTTATATTGTCCTTGACAGTTCAATGAGTCTGGAAACCCCTCCGCCATTTTTGGAAAGGGGGGAGGAGGCAACAGCAGAGGGATAACCATCCATTCTTATTATGGAACATCTATATCGCAACCATGTCCCGATAATGTTTCAAATCTGTCACAAAATCAAATAGTTAGAGCCTAGCTGGCAACTTTATTGCTTTTACAGGTTTCACACTCACAGATTTGACGCAAAAGCTCATGCGTGTAAAGCCCCGTGTTATGCCCATCACTCCAATCAAATTGAATAGCATAAAGTCCCACCGCTTTAAGATTACGCGGACGTATTTCATCTGAGATGGAACCTGGTTCAATCAGTTTTTTTCCGCTCCATTCATCGATACAATTCGCACACGGGCAACTTTCCCTTAAATGTTTCACTGAATAAACGGATTCATGGCCATCATTCCAGGAAATCCCCAAGGTGGACTCGTCAACTTGTTTAATGTTCTTCGGAGCGGGTGCATTCATAACCAATTATTCTTCCCAGTTTGCGTATTAATAAAGAGCCAATAGTTTGTAAAGTTTTGGCAACTAACTCTTCCAGGCCAACTCAAAATCAGAGGAAACTTTTTCACCGCTGTTTGCCTGGTTGATACTAAGTTGCGCCGCGACCCTTCCCGCCAAATCCTTATAAGCCTGACTTGCTGGAGACTCAGCATTAGATATGACAATAGGTGTTCCCGCATCCCCACCTTCCGCAACCGCTTCGATAATTGGCACTTCTCCAAGAAGAGGAATTTTGAAATTATCAGCAAGCGATTTTCCACCACCCTGCCTGAAAATATGATGTTTTTTATCGCATCCGTCACAGACAAAATAACTCATGTTCTCAACAATACCGAGCAAAGGTACTTTGACCTGCTGAAACATTTTCACACCTTTATCGGCGTCAATCAGGCTGACTTCCTGGGGAGTGGTCACAACCACCGCACCGGATATTGGAGCCTTCTGAGTCAAAGTCAACTGCACATCACCTGTACCAGGAGGCAGATCAATGACCAGATAATCCAACTCGCCCCATTCCACGTTTTGCAGGAATTGTTGAATAATCCCGCCTAACATAGGCCCACGAAGCATCAAAGGCTGACCCTGTTTAGTCAAAAACGCGGCTGACACCACTTTCAAACCGTATTTTTCATGCGGGAAGAATTTATTTTCCTCACCCACTTTTGGCGATGAAATGGGAATGCCCATCATTTGAGGGATGCTGGGTCCATAAATATCAGCATCCATCAGACCAACTCGTGCCCCTGTTAAAGAGAGAGCTATTGCCAAATTGGTGCTAACCGTTGACTTGCCAACACCACCCTTACCACTTGCTACAGCAATAATATTTTTCACACCTGTCAAAACTGGCTGTGCATGTTCAGTAGGCCTGACAACAGCAGTCATATTGACATCGACCTTTTCAACACCTTCAATCTCTTGCACCTTTGTTTCACATTCCGTACGCAATTGTTCTTTTACCGGACAGGCTGGTGTCGTGAGTTCAACATCGAATTTGACGTTCCCACCATCAATATTCAAATTCTTGACAAACCCAAGGCTCACAATATCTTTATGCAGGTCAGGGTCTTGAACCGTCTTTAACGCATCAATCACTTTATCTTGCAGCTTGGGGGCAGACATGGATAACTCCTAAAATATTTTTTCAATCGGCAATAGAACCGAAAATTTATAATTTGTGAGGCATAAGTAAAAAACCCAATGATTACCCTGCCAAACACTAAATAGGATGTAACTCGCTTAAAAAAGATTTTATCCCTCTGAAATGAATCAAGTTATCATTTTTCGGGATATTGAGGGCGGCTTGTGTTAATCAATTGAATACACTTGCTTTATGACTCTCTATATTGTATATAAATAACTCAGGCATACAATATATAGACATCATTTGATCAACTAAAATATAAAACTTAAAGGCTTAAAAATATAAAGAAAGTCTAAACCTTTGAAACTTTGAGTTAAATATAAACCTCCCAACCAGGCATTAAAACTTCTGGCTTACCAGTTTAATAAGACCGCAAACCACAAACGTCAAGTTGATCCGCTCAACTTTTCTTAAATTCTACAACCATCCAGGATCATTTCATGGGGCAGGAAAAAACTTCCGACTTACAAGATGAATTAGAGAAAAGGTTTCTGACCTATGCACTCTCAACTATTGTTTCTCGCTCTCTTCCTGATGTGCGGGATGGATTGAAACCTATTCATCGCAGAATACTGTTTGCAATGGAAAGTATGGGGATGAATTCCGCAAGCAAACATGTCAAGTCCGCCAAGATCATTGGTGAGGTTTTGGGTAAATACCATCCCCATGGTGACGCATCTACATATGAATCAATGGTTCGCATGGCACAGGATTTTTCCATGCGCTATCCCCTGGTGGATGGGAAAGGTAATTTTGGTTCGATGGATGGCGATTCTCCAGCTGCCTATCGCTATACAGAAGGACGTTTAACACCCATTACTTCCTATTTATTACAGGATATTAAAAAAGATACCGTCGATTTTCGGCCCAACTATGACAACACCCTGAAAGAACCGGTAGTATTGCCATCCCGCATTCCCAATTTACTAATAAATGGTTCTTCAGGGATAGCTGTAGGTATGGCCTGCTCTTTCCCCAGTCATAACCTGAATGAAGTCTTATCGGCATTAATTTCACTGATTGACACTCCTAAACAAACAGTGGCCAATCTGATGAAACATATAAAAGGGCCTGACTTTCCTACGGGGGGCATCATATTAAATAGCAAGAAAGAATTACGAGAGGCTTATCAATCTGGCATGGGCGCGGTAAAAACCCGTGGTCTATGGAAGGTTGAACCCCTGCCAAGAGGAAAGAAACAGATTATCCTGACGGCAATCCCCTATAGTGTTAACAAATCCCGGTTGATAGAAAAAATCGCAGAGATCATCATCACCAAAAAGCTTCCTGCATTGACCGATGTCAGGGATGAGAGTGACGAAAAGGTTCGAGTTGTGCTCGAAGTTAAAAGTACGGGTGATGAAAACAAGTTGATGAGTTATCTATTCAAACACACGGAACTGGAAAGCAGTTTTCAAATCAACTTTAACTGTCTCAAACCAAATGGAGAGCCTGAGCGCCTGTCACTTCTGGAAATCTGCCAGGAGTTTCTGGAGTTTCGTAAACAGGTTGTGACTCGCAGATTAAATTATGAACTGGCTATTATTGAAAAACGACTGCACATCCTTAATGGATTCGCAATTATTTTCGATGATTTAGACAAAGCATTAAAGCTTATAAGGTCTTCAAAGTCCCGCAAGGAAGCCCATGAGAAATTAAGAAAGAAATTTAAGATTGATGATGAACAGACTACCGCCATACTCGAAATTCCTCTCTATCGACTGGTTGGAATGGAAATGGAAAAGATTCTCCTTGAACAAAAAGAGAAGCGTGCTGAGCAAAAAAGAATCACATCTATTCTCAAATCACCCAAGAAAATCTGGGCAGAGGTAAAACATGAGTTTGAAGAGATCAAGAAGAAACACGGTGACAAGCGTATCACTCAAATCAAAACTGTAGAAGACATCGAGTACAACGAAGAAGATTTCATCGAACATGAAGATGTGCATATCATCCTCAGCCAGAACGGATGGATTAGAAAACTAAAAAACGTGGGCGATCCATCCGGATTAAAATTCAAAGAGAACGATCAGTTGCTCAGTTCGTTGCAATCCAACACTCAAAACCTGCTTGCCCTGTTCACATCGTTTGGAACCGCCTATGTCACCAAGGTATACAATCTCCCCTACACTAGAAGCGGGTTTGGAGAACCCGTGCAAAGTTTATTCAAATTTGGCGACGGGGAAAAGGTTATAGGGATGACTATCGTTTCCCCTTCCAGTGATGATACAGATTCGACCGATGCTGATGGTCAAACCACACTTAACTTCATTAAAGAAACAAAACCTGAAAATGATCCTCCGGAGTTTATGGTGGCCAGTGCCAACGGTTTTGGTTTCCGTTTTCCATCATCAAACTTGACTGAGACAACGCGTTCAGGAAGAAAAATTATGAGCCTGAAAGAAGGCGACAGCATGATCGGTTTTGCTCCCGTCACACACGATCATGTTTTTTTAGCTACTGCAAAAGGTAAAGCGGTGGTGATTCCAACTGAACAGGTCACCCAACTATCAGGTTCTGGTAAAGGAGTCACACTTATGAAGCCTGGAGATAGTAGTTTGGCTGGATTCAAACTCGTCAACTTAAAAGAAAAAGTAGAAATTGAGTTCTCTTCCGGTGCTAATAAGATCATTACTGTCAAAAGCGTACGTCTCTGCAACCGAGGCAGCCAGGGCGTAATTGTTTCGAAACGGAAAACCATTACAAATATTAAATAAACCCATGTCAAAATACCGCTCTGAAGACATACAGGTACTCGAAGGTCTTGAACCTGTTCGCAAACGCCCGGGAATGTATATCGGTTCTACCTCCTCCACAGGCCTGCACCACTTGCTTTGGGAAATTCTGGACAACTGTGTTGATGAGGCACTAAACGGCCATTGCGACACTATCGAAGTCACCCTGGAAAAAGATAAAGGTGTGACTATCAAGGACAACGGACGAGGAATACCGGTAGATCCGTTTCGCAATACGAAAAAGAGCGCCATGGAAATACTTTTCACCACTCTACATTCAGGAGGAAAGTTTGGCCAGGGCAATTATAAAGTATCCGGTGGCCTTCATGGTGTTGGGATGGCTGTAGTGTGTGCCTTGTCTGAGAAACTGGTAGCAACTTCTCGCCGGGACGGGTTTGAATGGAGTCAAACTTATTCAAGAGGCAAGCCTAAAGGAAAAATTAAAAAAGGGAAACCTGTAAGGAACTATGGCACCATTGTTTATTTTAAACCTGATGAAGATATCTTTCCAAAAACCGACTTCAATCCAAAGCTTATCCTGGAACGCGCAGAATCAAAGGCCTTCCTGAACAAGGGCCTGAAAATCATTGTTAATGAAAATAAAAATACACACTTATTTCATTATCCGGATGGCATACAGGACTACATCAAAAAAATAGTCGGTCAAAAACCTACTTTGATGGACAAGCCTTTCTACGTAGAAAAAGAAGATAAGAGCTTAAAACTTGAGACTGCTTTTCTTTGGACACCGAATACCGACACACAGATTCTTTCTTTTGCTAACTCCATCCGTACGATTGACGGCGGGACTCATGAAAATGGCTTCCGCAATGGAATCACTAAAGCAATCCGGGCTTATATAGATAGACGAAAACTGCTCCCCAAAGAAATATCTGGAATTACCGGTGACGATGTTCGGGAAGGTTTGATCGCGATTATCAATGTTTATTTGCAGGGTGAAGTAGAGTTTCAAGGCCAAACCAAGGGTCGGTTAAATTCAGAAATCACTTCGCAGGTTGAGTCTGTCGTCAATCATACCCTTGAGCATTATTTAAACGAAAACCAGAGCCTAGGCAATACTCTTGCAAACCGTATCATTTTGTCAGCTCAAGCCCGAATCGCATCAAGACAAGCTAAAGATGCAGTCCAGCGGAAAACCAACATTTCTCATAGACTCAATTTACCCGGAAAACTTTCTGACTGCGCGACAACTGATAAAAACCAGGCTGAACTCTTTATCTGCGAAGGCGATTCCGCAGGGGGTTCCAGCAAACAAGCAAGGGACCGGAAAACTCAGGCTATCCTTCCAATTAGAGGGAAAATACTGAATGTTGAAACAGCAACCATGACAAAGGTCCTGGCCAACACAGAAATTCAAAACCTTGTATCAGCCTGTGGAACGGGTATTGGCAATAAATTCGATTACAGTAAACTTCGATACGGGAAAATCATAATTATGACCGATGCGGATGTTGATGGAGCACACATCTGCACACTGCTGCTTACTTTTTTTTACAGGTGTCTCCCGCAAATTATCGAGAAAGGTCATTTGTTTATTGCCCAGCCCCCTCTATATAGAATTGATGCTGGCAAAAAAATGTTCTACGCCCTGACAGATGAGGAAAAAGATAAAATTGTAGAGGCGTTAAACGGCACTTCTCATGAAATTGGTCGCTTTAAAGGACTGGGAGAGATGCCTGCTTCAGATTTAAAAGAAACCACCATGAACAAAAATTCCCGCTCATTGATCCGGGTAACATTAGGGTCTGCTGAACAAGCAAGCAAAACAGTATGTGACTTGATGGGCAAAAATGCCGCCTCACGATTCAAATTTATAAAGGAAAAAGCAGAGTTTGTTCAAGATCTTGACGTTTAAATCAACTAAAAGCTCAGCATCTCTTCAAAGCATAGCAATTTCTTTGTTGCTATGCTTAACTCCACTAATCGATCATGGACGCAATGAGATTGCTAAGGCATCGACTCACATTAATGGCATTGAAGAGTTTTGGGGGGCAGGCCAGTTCTCCAAAGCTCGTCTGTCCAGGTTTCGCAGTATGATTAAGTCTACTTTTATTTGCACCTTAAAGAATATGAGTTTAGGTTCAATTATCTTGATCAGGATATCTATCAACTCCTGATTAAAATAACCAAAAATCAACTGCTGTTCTAGTCATGAACCAAAATTTAATAATATATGATCATGCCAGAGATTAACCTATCTTGAGTTTGATTTCACTTAAGAGTAGAATACTTTATGATTAGTGTTTAATAAAAAGTTAAATAAAATGTTTCTTAAAAGGCTTTTTTCCACTCCAAGTATGTGATGAATTCAAACGACCCCGAACTTTATCATAATTTGCCGGAAGACCATGCAATAGATAGCCATGAGACTATCAACAATCTTAACCGACGTTCGACTGACAAGCTCATCAATAATAATTTAAAGCGAGGAAGGAGATTTAGCGACCAGACTCGGCATATTATAGATAAAATTTTATCCAGCAATAATATTACACAAAGCATATTCTCCATCACCAATGATCTCAAAAATATTTTTGAATGTGAAAGAGTTTCCCTTTTTGCTGTAGATAGAAAAAAAAGGCAGGTTTATACAAAAAACTTTACAACTAGGCAAATAGATGAAATCCGATTGGATATATCCGCAAAAAATCTAGCAGGTTTTGTGGCCGCAACAGGGAAAACTCTAAACATAGAAAACGCCTATGATGAAAAAGAGTTAAATGAATATTACCCAGATCTAAAACTAGACAAGTCTTGGGATGAATCCATACCATTTAATACCAAGTCAGTACTAGCATTTCCCCTTCCTTACAACAATAGGTTAATTGGTGTTCTTCAATGTATAAATTGCAAGTCTGGAAAAAAATTCAGCCTCAACCATATCCGAAATGCAAATGAATTAGCAACCACACTTGGACATGCAATGGTCCAACTGGAAATAGAAAGTATAGAATCAAGAATAAAAAGCACAGAATATTTAATTCATTCCGCATTCTCGATAGATGAAATTCTTCTTGAGATCCACCAACCAATTCTCCATTTATTTGATGCTCAATTAGTTACAATTTATGCCATTGATGAAGTCCGCAATGAGTTATATTCGATAGCAAAGTTTGAAGGGGAAATTAATAAGACAAGAGTACCTATATCGACACAAAGCATTTCAGGGTATGTCGCTCAAACTAAAAAGTCAGCAAATATAATTGATGTATACAACTCAGATGAACTCAGAATTTTTCATCCGGACCTAAAGTTTGATAGTTCGTGGGATAAAAAGACTAAAATACAAAGCAAGTCAATGCTTGTATTCCCTTTGCTTAAAGAAAATTTAATAATGGGTGTTTTGCAGTTGGTCAATAAAAATGGTGCGGAACAGTTCACAGAATACGACGAACGAAATGCTAAAATTATTTCTAACGCTCTTGCATTGGCTATATTCAATCAACAAAAAATTATCCGAAAAAAACGCACAAAATTTGGTTTATTAGTAGAAAAAGGGATCATCTCCCAAGATGAAATGAACCAAGCTATAAAAGAGGCACGAAAAAAACAAATTGATTTAGAAGCTATTTTATTAAATGAATTAAAAATAAAACGTTTAGAGCTTGGCAAATCAATTGAGCTTTATTACAGCTCGCCATATCTTGGATTCAATGATTCCATTATTATCCCTCAATCAAATTTTAACGGATTCAATAAAAGTTATCTTATAAAAAACAATTTAGTCCCCTTAGAAAACAATGATACAAGAATCGTGGTTTTGACAGATAACCCATTTGATAAAAATCGAATTCAAAATATTCAAATGATCTTCCCTAAAAAGGAAATTGAAGTTAAAGTTGGGTTAAAAATTGACATTAAGGAATTCCTCGCATCTGCAATGATCCTAGAGAAAGTAAAGGATCATACTAATAATGATAATTACTCTGAAGAAGTCTCTTCACTTTTAGATGCTTTAGAAGATGAAATTGCAGAAACAAGCAGCATAATTAAACAGGAGCAAGATGAGACAGAAGTTATTAGCGAATCAGACAGCACCATTGTCCGCCTAATTAATAAAATATTAATTGATGCTTACGACCAAGGAATTTCTGATATTCATTTTGAACCTGGTATAGAAAAGAATCCAATCAAGGTAAGATTTCGAAAAGATGGATTGTGTGGTATTTACCAAGAGATACCTTACTTATACAAACAGGCAATAATATCCCGAATAAAAATAATGTCGCAATTAGATATCGCAGAAAGACGATTACCTCAAGATGGAAAAATAAAAATGAAGTACGGAGAAAAGGATATCGAATATCGTGTCGCAACCTGTCCAACAGTTGGTGGCAATGAAGATGCCGTTTTACGTATTCTTGCCGCAAACAAACCCATCCCATTGGATAAAATGAATTTTTCTCGGAGAAATCTTGAGCTCGTTAAGGATAAAAGCAACAAGCCTTATGGATTGATATTAGTAGTGGGTCCAACTGGATCAGGTAAAACAACAACGCTGCATTCCTGCCTAGGTCACATCAATACTCCGGCGCTGAAAATCTGGACTGCGGAGGACCCGGTAGAAATAACTCAGGATGGGCTAAGACAAGTACAAATGCTAAACAAAATAGGTCTCAATTTTGCTCGTGCCATGAAATCCTTTTTACGTGGTGATCCAGATGTAATAATGGTTGGTGAAATGCGTGATTCTGAAACGTGTGCCATTGGACTAGAAGCATCTCTTACAGGGCACTTGGTCTTCAGCACCCTCCATACCAACTCAGCCCCTGAAACTATTACTCGTTTGCTGGATATGGGAATGAATCCCTTAAACTTTGCAGATGCACTGCTCCTGGTCGTTGCGCAAAGACTCGTTCGCACCCTCTGCAAAAAATGTAAGGAGGACTACCACCCGACTAGAGAGGAGTTCGATTCTCTTGTTAAAGAATATGGAGATGGATTTGAAAAACTTAATATTGAGTATTCTGATGACTTAATTCTGAAAAAACCTGTAGGTTGTTCAAGCTGTGGCGACACGGGATATGCGGGTCGAACAGGATTACATGAATGTCTAGAAGGAACGAACGAGATAAAAAGAATGATTATGAAAAAAGCATTCGTTGAAGAGCTAAGAGAACAGGCCCTTTCGGAAGGGATGACTACGCTTAAACAAGATGGTATTTATAAAATTTTCAAAGGCGATTGTGACTTAAAGCAGGTAATGGCTGTTTGTATTGTCTAATAAAATTCAGCTTAAGCTCTTATGAGTGAGCAGGGATAAAATTCTTTAATCCATTCTTCCATTCATTAATCTTCGCAATAGCATTCATAGCAATTTTTTGGTTTCTTATTTTCTTATCGCGAATCTTCATATCTTCAGACCAGAACAAACCAAAGTTTATATTCATAGGTTGGAACCCTTTACTTTTAGAATTGACCAAATAATTGATCAACGCGCCCAATGCCGTGTCGACAGGAGGTGGCGAATAAGGCCTGCCAGTTATTTTTGCTACGGCACTTACAGCTGCCAGGAGCCCCATCGCTGATGACTCAACATAGCCTTCCACTCCGGTTATCTGCCCGGCAAAATAACAACCAGGCTTACTTTTTAATTCCAGTTCGCCAGTCAAAAGACTGGGAGAGTTTATATAAGTATTGCGATGAATAGCACCTAAACGGAAAAACTCGGCGTTTTCCAATCCCGGTATCATAGAAAAAACTCTTTTCTGCTCAGGGTAAGTCAGTTTGGTTTGAAACCCAACGAGATTGTACGCAGTGCTTTCACGGTTTTCCTTTCGTAACTGAACTACCGCAAAAGCTTTTTCTCCCGTCTCAGGATTGGATAACCCAACAGGTTTTAAAGGACCAAAGGCTAAAGTCCGGTCTCCCCTTTCAGCCAGCACCTCTATCGGCATACACCCTTCAAAGTAAACAGGTTTTTCAAATGATGCAAATTGAACTTTCTCCGCATTTTTCAACTCCCTCACAAACGAATGATACTGTTCCTCATTCATGGGACAATTCAGGTAATCCGCATCGCCCTTATCGTACCTTGAAGCAAAAAATACTTTCTCATAATTTATCGAATCAGCATTAACTATTGGTGACAATGCATCGTAAAAATACAAATATTTTTGGCCAATCAATTCAGAGATTTGTTCTGACAGCTTCGGAGAGGTTAATGGACCGGTAGCAATGATTACTGGACCCGCGTCGGGAATATCAACAATTTCCTGACGCTTGATAGTAATATTGGGGTGGTCAAGTAGTTTTCTGGTGATTTCCTGAGAGAACAAATTACGATCAACCGCTAACGCTGAACCCGCGGGGACAGTATTATTATCACCAGACTTGATGACAATAGAATTTAAACTTCGAAGTTCTTCTTTAAGAATAAATGGAGCGGAATAAGGCTGGTTACTTCCCAGCGAGTTACTACAAACTAATTCGGCACAATTATCAGTTTTATGGACGGGATTATTTACTATCGGCCGCATTTCATACAAAACAACCTGGACACCAAGTTCCGCTGCCTGCCAGGCCGCCTCAGATCCGGCAAGTCCCGCACCAATAACTGTTAAAAAATCATTCACAATCAAGCCGCAGCATCAGTTTTCTTAAAACCACAACTGGGGCAGAGAATAGAAGGGTCTTCGTTCTTTTTCCATTTTTCAACCATGTATGGATTCTTGCATTCCGGGCAAGCCTCCCCTATCGGCTTGTCCCACGAAGTAAATTTGCAGTCAGGGTATTTTGTGCAACCATAAAAGGTTCTTCCCTTCTTAGACCTGCGAGCTGCAATTTCACCCTTGCAATTCTCCTCAGGACACTTAATACCGAGTCCAATTGCTTTGGTAAACTTGCACTCCGGGTAATTGGAACATGCTATAAACTTCCCGAACCTCCCACGTTTCACAATTAAAGGCGAGTCACACTTTTCACAATTCCCTTCTACTTCATCAGTCTTAGACCCATTATCGGCACCGCCTTTATCTCCAAGATCCCGGGTATTTTTACAATCTGGATAACCCGAACAAGCCATAAACTTACCAAAACGCCCCCATTTAATAATCATGGGTTGATTACATTTTTCACAGACTTCATCGGTTTCCTCAACCTGAGCTTTGAAGTCTTTCATCTTTTCTTCAGCTTTTTCCAGGTCAACTTTGAAGGGAGCATAAAAAGTTTTAAGAGCCTCCACCCACTCCAGCTTACCCCCTTCAATATCGTCTAACTGGTTCTCCATATTTGCAGTAAATTCTGTGGTCATGATATCCGGAAAATATTCAACCAGAAGATCATTGATCATAAACCCAAGTTCAACAGGTTGCAGACGTCGTTCAATGTTTTGAATATAATCTCTGTCCTTTATCACACTAATGGTCGCCGCATATGTACTTGGCCGGCCAACCCCTTTTTCTTCCAGCTCTTTAACAAGCATCGCCTCAGAAAAACGGGGCGGAGGTTGTGTAAAGTGTTGTTCAGGAAGTATTTCATTGGTCTTTAAAATCTCTCCTTTATTGAGAGCAGGAAGAAGGCGATCATCTACCTTCCCTTGTGGCTTGGACTCCTCGCTTTTCTCATCATCCTGGCTTTCAACATATACTTTCATAAAACCAGCGAATTTAAGTACCGAACCATTACTGCGAAACAAATACTTCCCTGTCTTAATATCAAATTGGGTTGTATCCAGGATTGCCGGCACCATCTGGCATGATACAAAGCGAGACCAAATTAGCTGGTAAAGCCGGTACATATCCTTTTCAAGGTTATCCTTTATAAGGTTAGGCTCCAGACGAACATCAGTGGGACGAATCGCTTCATGAGCCTCTTGGGCAGACTTTTTACTTTTATATGAGTTGGGCTTTTCCGGGAGGAACTCCTTGCCATATTTTTCAGGAATATATTCTCTAACATCATTGAGTGCCTGGTCAGACAATCTTACCGAATCCGTACGCATATAGGTGATTAGACCAACGGTCCCTTTCTTACCGATTGAAATTCCTTCGTACAGTCTCTGGGCAAGCATCATCGTTTTTTTAGGTGAAAAGCTTAACTTGCGAGATGCTTCTTGCTGGAGTGTGCTGGTGATGAAAGGGGCGCTTGGATTTCTTTTTCTTTCCTTTTTTACAATATCATCAAGAACGAGTTCAGATCCCTCAAGGTCCTTGAGGATCACATCTACTTCAGCCCTGTTTGAAATCTCTACTTTATCGTCACCAATCTTAAATAATTTGGCTTGAAATTTCGGCTTTTGACTTCCTTCCAAATCTAATGTTATAGACCAATACTCTTTAGGTTTAAAAGCTTGAATTTCACGCTCTCTTTCGCAAACTATCCTTAAAGCTACTGATTGAACACGACCAGCACTTAGCCCCCGATGAACTTTTTTCCATAAAATTGGACTTATCTTATAACCGACAAGGCGATCTAGAATTCTACGGGCCTGTTGAGCATTCACAAGGTTATTGTTAAGCTCGGTAGGGTTTTTAAGAGAATCTAAAACTGCCTTTTTAGTAATTTCATTAAATGTGACCCGGAAAATTTTTCCTTTTGTAAATCTTGCCACTTCGTTACCAATATGGTGAGCTATCGCTTCTCCCTCACGATCCGGGTCCGGTGCAAGGTAAATCATGTCACACTTTTTAGCAGCAGTTTTAAGCTCCTGGAGGATTTTCCCTTTACCCCTGATCGTGATGTACTCAGGAGCAAAACCATTATCGACATCCACACCAAGCTTTTTTTTGGGAAGATCTTTAAGATGCCCAACCGAGGCTTTAATAATAAAATCTTTGCCAACGATTTTTTTTAAAGTATTGACCTTGGTGGGGGACTCAACGATCAGTAACGATTTACCCATATTTCCTCACTAATTTTATTCATCGCCGTAATTCGTAATATACATCTTTTCACTTAACTGTCGAACAAGGCCTCTTAATTCCAATTGCAACAGTGTAGCTGAAACTTGAGCAGGAGACAAATCGCTGTTTTCAATTAAATTATCTATATGCCTGCCTTCTAATGATAACAATGAAAATATTTTTTCCTCGTGATCACTATCAAACTTGGGGTCAACACCCTCTTTTTTAACCTTTAGACTTTCTCCAAATGCTGGCAAAAGCTCTTCAAGAATGGATTCAGGGCTATCGACTAATTTTGCACCTGATTTGATCAAATTATTGGTACCTCTACTTTTAGGAGAGGAAATATTTCCAGGAACAGCAAAAACTTCCCTTCCCTGCTCAAGAGCAAAATCCGCAGTGATCAAGGCCCCACTTTTTTCAGCCGCTTCAACGACCACTGTCCCCAGGGCAAGACCGCTCAATATCCTGTTCCTGGCCGGAAAATTATTACGTTCTGGCCTCATCAAAACAGGAAACTCAGATAATATTGTTCCTTGCTCGGCAATTTTCTGTCTTAACTTAATATTCTCTGGTGGATATGTGTGGCCCAACCCACAACCGAAAATAGCAACACTATCCGCTCCAGCTGAAAGCGCCGCCTTATGCGCAAGAGTATCAATCCCCCTGGCCAGGCCGCTGATTATAGTAAATCCAGCAGTTGCCAGTTTCAAGCAAAGTCTTTCCGTAATCAACTTTCCATATTCTGAAGGATTACGTGTTCCCACTACCGCCAAAGGCAAATTAATGGAATTTAGATCCTTGCCCTGGACATACAAAATTGGCGGAGGATCATAAATCGCTTTCAAAAGGGGCGAATATTCCGGGCTTTCCAGTGTTATGATCCGAACACCCTCTTTTTCAGCGAGCCTTAACTCACGCTCAGTTTCAGTGTCTACATCAAAGCGCTTTATTTCAGCAACAACTTTCTCTCCGACACCGTGAATTCGCAGCAATTCATCTCTTGGGGCTAAAAATACCTGGCGTGGTGACCCAAGGCCCCGTACAAAACGATGGAATAATGTCCGACCCACTCCAACAACCATATTTAAGGCCAGCCAGTATTTCAGTGTTTCCCTGTCCATAAGGCTCGATTTAATTCCGCCACAGCAAGATTAAAGTTATAAACCGACTCATAATAACCGTTTAAAACCCGGGTATAAATAATGAGCGCTTCAAATAAATCACCCGAATTTCCAATTCCAAAATCATAATTGGCAACTTCACTCACCAGCAAAGCTCGTGTTATTTTGCGATTTTTTTTAGCTAAATGTAATTTTTCCCTGTTTTCGACAGTTTTTAAAAAACTTGTTTTCAGCTTTAGTTCATAGTTTAAAGAAAGCGGTTCTTTTGGGGTTTCGTTGTTAACCGTGTCAAACCCCTTCAACCAACTTTCAAAATCTTCATGATCGAAAATGACTGGTTCTATTTCTGAGCTGCTCATTTCTGCATCCGTAGAGTAACCATCATTAAACATTCCTGCCAGAGAGATACGTGCCACCTTAATATCACTGTCCAACGAGATAATATCATTCAATGTACCGGCGAGGCCTAATTTAAGCTTTGTAATAGCAGATTGACTGACATCATCTTCACCAGAGTCAAACTTCTCTTCAGCTTTGGTTATAGCCTTTTCAAAATGCTCCCTGACTTCATCTAATATTTCCAATCTCTGCGTTTTGCTTTGTATTTCATAATAATATTTTCGGACCTGATACTCTTTTTCAGCCAAAAAAGTCAGCTCTTTGTCCTTATGTAAAGACTTTATATCAATTAACGCTTTTTGCAACGCAGGTATAGTTCCCTCCCCTCCTGCATGCAAACTTGAGTTAAATAGCGTAAAAAGTAAAAAGATTGTTAAATTCGTAACAAAAAGTTTCATATTTACCCATTGTGCATTTATTTGCATGAAATCTCGGTACATAATTTTGATATTAATGAATTTCTGGAGTGAAATTGAAGGAAAGAAAAAGGGGGCACTGAACTTCTAAAAGAAACCTTGATGGCAACCAAGAATGTTCTTTTATTGAAAATGCCCCACAAAAGGACAGAAGTTCAGAACCCCACAGATGATCCAAATGTAACATAGCACCCCACCCCTGTCAATAATATTATAAATTCCATACGCAATTTTAACAAAATTTTGACAAAAAAATCCTTTTATTTTCAATAATTTAATACATATGCGCCATTTTTTTCGATTCATTTACCATTTCAGGCCTATTTATTAGAGTCATTGAGAAGTATCGGAAAAACAATATTTTAGCCGCATTCTACTGCCTTAAGCTCCCCCACACTAGCGACTAATATTATATATAACAATTGGTTATGGACCCGGCAATGAAAATGGGATTGGAATGAATGTAACCAAAAAAATGGCAATGGATATCACCCCCAATGCCTTGTGTACTCTGCCCAACTCTTCCTTTTCATCCAACAAAGGGGCTGTTTTAAAACCCACCAGAACTATCATCACAGCCCAGAAAAGCCATCCCGTCCAAAAATAGCCCAGTGGAAATAATGCTAGAAAAAAAAGCTTTCCCAACATTTTATGTTGATTTGGTGACAATGCAAAGACAATGTGCCCTCCATCCAATTGTCCAATCGGTATTAAGTTCAATGCGGTCACCAACATACCTATCCAGCCTGCAAATGCAATTGGGTGTAAATGAACATTAAAATCCGGGGATTGCGGATCTACCCCCAATACCATTTCCGCACAGATATTCAAGATTAGAGAACTGCCAAAATTCACTCCTTCAATACCAATTAAAGGAGATACATGAGAAAGGGACAATCCATAAATCAATACAGGGAGTGCCACCAAAAAACCTGCAATAGGTCCTGCACAACCTATTTCCATAAGCACTCTGCGATTAGGAATTACCTCCTTGATCTGAATAAAAGCGCCAAAGGTTCCAGCAATGAAAACAGGAGGAGCAGGAATAAAATAAGGTAGCGTGGAATGCACTCCATTTCTTCTACTGGCCCAGAAATGACCAAACTCGTGTGCGCCTAAAATCAGGACCAGACTGATTGAAAACAACAAACCACCCGACATATAGGTAGTTGCAAGGGTTCCCGACAATAATAAGGAGAACAACCACCAGTTCTCAGTTTTGGCTGTTTCTGAATTGCCGGATACAGGCGAATCAATTGGGGTATCCATTGAGCGGGCTGGAGCATTTTGCTTCACACTGGATGACTCTTCCGCAGAAGGGATTGCCTCGTGGTCGTTAAGATCGTCTTGCTTCACGTTTAGTAAATCACAACTCGTTCGTTAATGGTTTATGTGTAAATTCGCGAGCGTTGGAACCTGAGTAATCACTCGCAACCTGACCATTTCCATAAAGTTTGTACTTATATATAACAAGTCCCTCCAAGCCAACCGGACCTCTGGCGTGAGTTCTATTGGTGCTGATGCCAATTTCTGCCCCGAGCCCATACCTGAATCCATCCGCAAAACGAGTGGACGCATTCCACATAACACTTGATGAACTGACTTCATTCAGGAACTGTTCGGCACACTCCTGGTTTTCTGTAACGATCGTATCAGTATGTCCCGAACCATGCTTGTTGATGAACTTCACAGCTTCTGAGAAATTATCCACAATTTTTATTGATAACTTAAGGTCTGTATACTCTGTATCCCAGTCAGACTCAGACGCTGGCTCAACCTCTGGAACCACTTGACATGTTTTAACACAACCTATTAATTCTACATGCTTTTCTTTAAGTTTTGCGATCAGATCAGGCAATACTTTCTCGGCAATCTTTTTATGTACTAAAAGAGTCTCCATAGCATTACAAGCCGCAGGATATTGTAGCTTTGAGTCAAGACATATTCGCAGGGCTTTATCCAAATCTGCAAACTCATCAATGTACGCGTGGCAAACTCCTTCAGAGTGACCCAGAACCGGTATTTTTGTGTTCTCTTGAATATATCTCACAAAAGAGTTACTCCCTCTAGGTACTATTAGATGAATGTATTTGTCCTCTTTCAACATGTCAGCCACTTCCGAACGCGTTTCAATCATTTGAACTGCATGCCCGGGAACTCCAGGCACTTTCTCTATCGCTTCCACCAGCAGGCTGACAATTAACTTATTAGAGTTTTGAGCCTCGGTACCGCCTTTTAAAATCACAGCGTTTCCAGACTTCAGGCATAATGATGAAATTTGTGGGACTGCATCGGGTCTCGACTCAAAAATAGCTCCAATCACTCCAATGGGACAAGTAACCTGCTTTACCACCAGGTCCTGATCCATTTCCATTGCACTGTTCACCCTGCCAACCGGATCTGGCAAAGCCACCACACTGCGTATTCCTTTTGCCATTGCTCGCACTTTCTCTTCATTCAGGGTCAACCTGGCAATCAATGCGCTTGCGATCCCTTCCTTTTTAGCAAACTCCAAATCTTTTTCGTTCGCTGTCAAAATGGCATCACAATTCTCCTCCAGTGTATCAGCCATCAAACCAAGCGTCTTATTCTTTAAATCTGTAGAAAGATGGGCCAAAACCAACGCAGAGGTATTAGCATTTTTCGCAATTTCTGAAATATTCATATTGAATCAAAAACCCTTCATTTAAGACTGCATTTTTTGATTGAGGGAATTATACACTACTAGCTTTACCCAGGGTCACCAGGATAAATTGGTGTCATAACTTGTTGCAGATTTTTGGAACCCTGAATCACCCGCACTCCTTCCTCTTCAATAAAGTTGCCCCATAGTTCTAAAAATTTCAACTTCCTCAAACCTGTTGAAGATGCAAGAGCCTTCGCCCCGGTCAAAGTAATTTTATTCCACTGCAAATCCAGTTTCTGCAAAGACAAAGAACGACCCACCAAAGCCTTTAAGCCCTGATCACCAATTTGATTCTTTTGTAACACCAGTTCTTTCAAATTTTCAATCCATTCAGCCTTGGCAAGAGCCTCCATCGCTCTCGGACCAAAAGAATTTTCAGATAAATCTAAAATCTCCAGAGATCTCAAATAGGGAGAAAGCGCCAAAAGCTCCACACCCTTGTCACCCAGCTTATTCTTTCTCAACCTGAGCTCTTTTAAATTCTTTAGTGTCGATGAGTTTGCAATTGCGCGAGCACCTTCACTACCAATTTGACTGCCCGTCAAGTCCAACGACTCAAGTTCAGTCAAGGTTGTTGATTCTCCAAGAGCCCTGCCTCCTTCTTTTCCTATCTGATTTCCCCACAGTCCAAGATATTTCAACCGCCTCAAATTTTTGGATGAGGCAATAGATTGAGCCCCATCAGGACCAATAGTACCGTAAAACAGATTTAGACTCTCAAGGTTCTGCAAATACGGAGAAGATGCCAGAGCCTGGGCACCTTCATCCCCTATATTATGTGCACGAAGACCAAGAAAACGCAGGTTTTTCAGCAAATGCGATTTAGCTAATTGTTTAGCTCCCTCATCACCGATGGCCCCGCTATGCCGAAGGTCCAGCCGGGTGCCATTTTCTTTCAGTTCTTTCAGAATCAGTTCATTAACGTTCAACCCCCATGCTGGCGCATCAAAAAGGCAGAACATTGCCAGTAATATTATTAATGGTTTTAAAAAGAAATGTAGCATCGAGGAAAGGCTACTATGGAAAATCCTGCACGGTGATGCGGACTTCGAGACCATCCTGCATCCAACCAAAGTTACCGTGACCGGCTAATGTAGAAATTATGCCCTGAGAATCAATTTTTCGGATACGGTTATTATCCCGATCTGTAAAAATCAAGTTATCATTCTTATCGAAAACCATCCTGTATGGACTTTTTATCTGAGCCTGAATAGCTGGACCCTGGTCACCTGAAAAGCCTTTTGTCCCGACCCCTGCCACCAGGTCAATTGTACCATCAACATTAATCTTTCTTATTCTCGCAGTTTGTTCTTCTGCTATATAAATTGCTCCGTCGCTTCCCAGAACCAATCCGCCGGGCGATCTGATTCCGGCTGAAAGGGCCAAACCGCCATCACCGCTGTCTTTAAACTCTCCAGACCCGCCAATAATCTCAAATTTTCCTTCAGGATTCTTTTTAACAATTCGACTGCTTCCTGAATCAGAGAAGTAAATAGAACCGTTATTATCAACCAGAACACTGTTCGGGTGAAATTCTTCTCCCATAGAAACCATGGTTTCATCCACCACTCTTCGAATGATACCATCCTTGCTTACTTTACGGATCGACCGATTGGAGGAATCAGAAACATAAACATTTCCTTCCTTATCCACAGCGATATCACTGATCGTGTAAAACGATGCATCAACAGCCGGCCCCCCATCGCCCTCACTCCCCTGTTGACCATTTCCGGCAAAATGCGTGATCGTTCCATCCACAGAAATTTTTCGAACAACCCAACCATTCCCAAGCCGGTGCACTACATAAACATTGTCTTTATGATCAATCGCCATAGTCGAAGGCATGAACAAAGATGATAAAAGTGCCGGCCCCCCATTTCCTTCGTTACCCTCTCTCCCATTCCCAGCAAATGTTGTAATGATTCCATCAGGAGACAGCTTGCGGATGCGGTGATGCTGCAAATCGGCGACAAGGATATTATTTCGACTGTCTATACATATACCTGAGGGGGTATTTAGTGTAGCCCCCGTGCCAGGCCCTCCATCTCCTTTAAACAATGGTTTCCCATTACCTGCAATCGTTGAAACCATAGAATCCTTAAGCCCAACAGTGCGGACACGGTGATGAGAGCGATCAACCACAACCAGTTTTTTATCAGGGTGTATAGCCAATGATAAAGGTAGATACAAGTTTGTTTCCGGGGCAATTTCATTATCACCGTTAAAGTCAGTATGGCCCGTCCCCATAAAAGTTGTGATAACACCTTGTCCGTCAATCTTTCGAATACGGTTATTGTTTCGGTCAGAAATGTATACATTGCCCAAGTCATCCGCAGCAACATCAGTGGGGTATGCGAGGCTTGAGTAAGAGGATGGACCGTAATCACCGCCAAAAGAATGCATGCTGTCACCAGCAAGGGTGGTGATGATTCCCTCATCGTCAACTTTGCGGACGCGGTTATTACCCCGATCGGCGATATACAAATTTCCATGCTTGTCCAGGGAAATTCCAAAGGGATGTTTCAGCACCGCATTAGTAGCAAGACCAAAATCACCGCCAAAACCGGGCGCTCCAATGCCGGCTACAGTCGTGATGACTCCATCTTTTCCTATTTTTCGGATGCGATTGTTCGAACGGTCAGAAATATAAAGCTGGTCATTAGGGCCGACTTCCACATCGGATGGAAGGTTTAAATGGGCTTCGATGGCCGGCCCACCGTCACCGCCAAAATCAGGCTTGCCAGTCCCCGCAACAGTGGTAATAATGCCACTATTTGAAATCATCCGGATACGATGGTTATTTCGGTCTGCAACATACAAATTACCCGCCCAGTCTAATGCGAGTCCCGCAGGAAAATTAAGAGAAGCTTCTAATGCGGGACCGCCATCCCCGGAAAACCCGGCAGTGCCATTGCCGGCTATCGTGGTAATAATTCCATCAGGAGTAACTTTACGAATACGGTTTTTGGAACGGTGCGAAAGATAAATATTTCCATCCCGATCAACAACAACTCCATCAACAAGTGTTAATGAAACTGATGTTGCAGGTTTTCCGTCACCCACATCTTTATAAGGAAAAAGATTTTCTGCAGTGGCTGTTGAGGAAACTGCAAGTATCAGCAGCAAAACCCTTAAAATAAGAAAATATTTCATATACGTAGAGAACGGACCAAGAGTCCGTCAAAACACCTTTCTAGTTGCCTGTGGCGGCAACGCCACTAGCGGTAGACAATTTGAACCTTACCCTTGCGATTGACTTGAAAAGCCGCCATCATCGTGGCTTCCCCCAATGAATTCATCGCCAGATCCAGAACTTTCAGGTTGGGAAAATAAGTTGATTCGATTAAGGCAACAGCGCCCTGGTCTGTAATCTGATTTTCCCCCATATACAACAATTGCAGATTTGAGTATTTTTCAGAAACGGCAAACGCTATTGCGCCATCATCACCAATATTATTTCGAAATAAATTCAACGTTTCCAGTTCGGGGAATACATCAGAGGATGCAAGCATTTCTGCCCCAACAGGTGTGATCAGGTTATCATTGAGCATGAGTGTTTTCAGGTGGGAAAAATTTTCAGAAGCCACCATCAATTCGATACCGTCATCACTAATCTCATTTTTCCAAAGTTTTAAGGTCTCAAGATTTATCAAATAAGGCGACTCTGAAATGGCTTTCAGCCCCAGGTCACCAATCAGGTTTCCCCATAAATCCATATGCTTCAATCCGCTCAGGTGAGTAGATTTTGCAAGAGCTTTCATTCCACGAGCTTTAATATTATTACCCTGCAAGTGAAGTGTGGTGATTCCATTGAGAATCTCTAATTCAGCCAATTGTTTTGCGCCTGATGGACCAATGTTCAATCCACTAAGGTCAAGAGTCTTTCCATCATGGCTAATTCGATTTTCAACCAGGGAAGTAATATCAGCAGCCCACCCAAAAGGTGGGCATGAAAAGACAAAAAGCAGTAGAAAAGCTATACGAAGTATTTTATGAAGGACTGGCATGAAGTCAGGTTAACAAATACTTGAAGATGGTGTAAATAATTTTTATTCCAGCCTTGATCGTCCCTGAAAATGTTCCTGTGATCTTGGAGACTCCTATTCTATCTCTATATTTCACAGGAACTTCCATAATACGCAGCCCAGCTTTAACGCCCTTTATCTGCATTTCCACAGTCCACCCGAAATTGGTGTCCTTCATGGCAATGGACTTCAACGAATCATAGCGAATAGCACGAAACGGCCCCAGATCTGTATACCGGTGTCGAAAAAACATGCGAATTAAAAAGACCGCAAGCTGATTGCCATATCTTGACTGCGGTAATAATGCCTGACGGCTTTCAGGCAGAACCATTCTACTGCCAAGAACAAAATCCATCACTCCAGTTTCTATAGGCTCTATCAACTTTACAATTTCTTCAGGATAGTCACTAAAGTCTCCATCAAGAAAAACCACAATATCAGGATTGTCCAGTTCAGAAATTCCTTTCAGGCAGGCAGAACCATAACCCCTTCTTTTCTCCGTAACCACCCGTGCACCTTTTTCTCTGGCAAACCGGGCAGTATCATCGGTCGAATTATTATCAACAACAATGGTTTCGTGGATCAAGTCTTTTGGCAGAGCATCAAGAACCAAACCTATTGACTGTTCTTCATTGAATGCAGGAATAACAACAGATATGCGGGAAGGCATGGAGCCAATTCAAGAGTTGAGGGCTGTTCTAATACTGGACACAAATTCCGCGATGCTTTTATTTCTTTCTTCAGAGTCAGAGTGTGACTCAATCAATTTAACAATGGCACTGCCAATGATCACTCCATCAGAGTATTGCGCGGCTTCTTTCGCTTGTTCTGGTCCGGAAATACCAAACCCAACCAACACCGGCAATCCCACCTGTTTCTTAATAGAAGTCACTTTCTCTTCGAGGTTTTTAGCAAGTGATTTTTTAGTTCCTGTTGTTCCTGTAAGAGAAACGTAGTAAATAAAACCGCTGCTCGCGTCATCAACCATTTTAATCCGATCCTGGGTACTTGTAGGCGCCAGGAGAAAAATCATGTCCAGTTTTTTTTCATCGGCAAACCCTAAAAACTCTTTGGCCTCTTCAGGAGGCAGGTCAGGGAGGATCACTCCATCCACGCCGGCACTGACAGCATCGGTCACGAACTTTTCTTGACCATAAACCAAGATGGGATTGAAACTGCTCATTAAAACAATCGGTAATTGTGACTGGCTCCTGATGTCTTTGACCAGTTCCAGGATTTTCACTAAAGTTGTTCCATTCTTAAGTGAACGGTGTGCCGAAGCCTGAATAACTGGTCCGTCAGCAAGCGGATCTGAAAACGGGACACCCAGTTCAATGATATCGGCACCGCTTTTCTCGACTACAGAAAAAATATCTTTTGATGACGACAAGTCTGGATCCCCGGCAGTAAAAAAAGCCACCAGAGCTTTATCGCCATTCAAACTTTTGAAACGTTTTTCAATACGACTCACAAGGAAACTCCCATCATCTCCGCAACCTGGTTCACATCTTTATCACCCCGGCCAGATAAACAAACCAGAATGACTTCATCTTTTTTCATATCAGGAGCCATCTGCATAACCTGGGCAATAGCATGCGCAGACTCCAGAGCCGGAATGATGCCTTCCAGTTGAGAAAGAAGTTTAAAACCTTCCATTGCCTCTTCATCACTGATCGGTACATAGTTCGCCCTGCCTGTTGCCCTTAGGTGGCTGTGCTCGCACCCGACTCCGGGGTAATCCAGTCCCGCCGATACAGAATGCGCCTCAGTCACCTGCCCGTCATCATCATGTAAAAGATAACTCATCATCCCATGCAGAACACCTGGTGAACCTTTGGTGAGAGAGGCACCGTGTTTGTCTGTATCAATACCATGTCCCGCGGCTTCTACACCAACAAGCCGGACATTTTCATTATCAAGAAAAGGATAAAACAAACCCATAGAGTTGCTGCCTCCACCTACACAGGCAACACAAACATCGGGCAACCGACCTTCCATTTCCATGATTTGGTTTATGGACTCTTCGCCAATCACTTTCTGGAAGTCCCTGACTATCATAGGATAAGGGTGTGGACCGACAACGGAACCAATAATATAGTGGGTGCTCTCTACGGTGGTGATCCAGTTCCTTATAGCTTCGCTTGTGGCATCCTTAAGGGTACGGGTTCCACCGGTCACAGGGGTGACTTTAGCTCCCAAAAGTCTCATGCGGAAAACATTGAGAGTTTGCCTTCTCATATCTTCTTCCCCCATGAACACCTCACATTCCAGCCCGAACAAGGAAGCAGCAGTTGCTGTTGCCACGCCATGTTGACCTGCTCCGGTTTCAGCAATCACCTTCTTTTTACCCATTCGTTTTGTCAACAACGCACTGCCTATGGTGTTATTGATTTTATGGGCACCGGTATGAGTCAGGTCTTCACGTTTCAGGTAAATTCTGGCACCACCGAGGTGCTCTGTGAGACGTTGGGCAAAATAAAGTGAGGTAGGACGACCAACATAATGCCTCAAGTAATAGCCCATATCTTTTTTAAACTGCGGATCGCCTTTAGCTTCCCCATAAACCTGCTCCAGTTCTTTCAGAGCCGGCATCAGGGTTTCAATGACATACTTGCCCCCAAATTTTCCGAAGTGCCCGCTTGAATCGGGCAATTTATGCGGCTTCATAATTTACTCCCTGATCTAATATTTGCCATAAACGAACGAACCTTTTCAGGGTCTTTAATTCCTGGTGATTTTTCCACTCCCGAACACACATCCACACCGTAAGGCCGTACCCTGTTTAAAGCCTGGCGAACATTTCCAGGCGTCAATCCACCTGCCAAAATAACGGGTCCAATTTTTTTTGCAGGGAGCGCAAGGTTCCAGTCAAAAGTTTTTCCTGTTCCACCGTGGGTATTTTCTGAAAAAGTATCCAGCAGGAAACCACTAACCGGGTATTTCTCCAGCTGCTTGATTGATTGCAAATTTTCAACACGACAGGCTTTGATCACACGCCTGCGAATTTTTCGACAAAACGCAGGAGACTCATCGCCATGCAGCTGCACCATGTCAAGCCCGCAGTAATCAGCAATTTTATTTACTCGATCGGATGTTTCATTGACAAAAACACCAACCGTATCGACCAATGGCGGAAGTTTTGAAATAATCTCCTTAACACCTTTCATCGTAACCGACCGTGGGCTTTTTTTGTAGAAAATAAAACCGACCGCATCGGCCCCTTGTTCGACAGCATACACAGCATCCTTCAACTGAGTCATACCGCAAATTTTAACCTTCACTTGTTGATTTGCCATTGCCTAATAGTTCCATCAGCTTTTCAGGAATATTTGGTGCGGTCATCAAGCTTTCGCCGATCAAAAATGCATGCGCCCCTATTTTTTCAAACTCCTCAATTTCTACCCTGCCATGAATTCCACTCTCACAGACAAGTGTATGCCCCGACTCTTGCAATGCCATTGGTATCAAACGCCGGGAAATATCCAAATCGGTTTTTCCATTGGTCAAGTCTCGATTATTTATCCCGATTAAATTCGCCCTGGCCTCAAAGGCTTTCTCCATATCATATTCATTATGCGTTTCCACTAATGCGGGTAGGCCCAATTCCCTACCGAGGCTGATAAGGTCATTCAATTGATTTTGTTCAAGCCAGGTAGCAATCAGCAAAAACAGATCCGCTCCGTATGCCCGTGACTCATAAACCTGATACTCGTCACAAATAAAATCTTTACGCAGCAAGGGGATCGGAGCAACGGGCCTCACCTCTTCAAGAATTCCAATGTGACTGCCAAAGTAATTACTTTCAGTCAGGATGGAAAGGGTGGCCGCACCATTTTTAAAATAGTCCCTGCCAATTTCAATCGCATTAAAGTTTTCCCGCAACTCTCCTTTAAATGGAGTGCGCCGCTTGATCTCCGCGATAATCCTGGAACTTTCACCTTCGTTCAACGCTTTAAAAACATCACGAACAGGTGCCTGGTCTCCCATTCTTTGTTTTAGATGTGCGAGTGGCGACTTGCATTTCGTGCCTGGCAGTTCCTTCTTCTTATCCGCAAATATTTTATCTAGTATATTCGACATTTTAAGAGCAAGTGATCCGGCATAAATCCTTAAGTTTGTCTCGCGCTTTTCCGGATTCGATAGAATCAACAGCGCATTGGATACCCGATTCCAGAGTGTCTGCCTTCCCAGCCACATAAATGGCCGCGGCAGAATTCAGCAAAACGATGTCCCTATGCGGACCTTTATCTCCACTCAGAATATTCCTGATCATTTCAGCATTTTCCTCAGGCGCTCCCCCTTTGAGGTCATCAGGACTACAAGTTCTAAAACCTAGTTTTACAGGATCCAGACTATAACTTAAAACTTTTCCATTTTTCAATTCTGCCACATGACTTATACCGGTCAGAGTGATCTCATCTAAACCATCCGAGCCATGTACCACCAAGGCGTGCCTGCTGCCCAGGTTACACAGCACCTCAGCCAGCGGCTGAATCAAATTAACATCAAAGACACCCAGCACCTGTGCATGGGCATTCGCTGGATTTGTCAAAGGACCTAAAACGTTAAAGATCGTACGAAATCCAAGTTCTTTTCTAACAGGGGCAGCATGCTTCATGGCTTTATGCAGCAAGGGAGCAAACAAAAACCCTATACCAACCTCTTCTACACAACGCTCTACCGTTGACAAACCGGCATCAATATTCACCCCAAGGCATTTTAAAACATCCGCACTGCCAGACCTGCTGGATACAGCCCGGTTACCATGCTTGGCCACATTAACTCCCGCACCTGCCGTCACCAAAGCGCTGGCGGTTGAAATATTAAAGGTGTCAGCACCATCACCACCGGTTCCACACGTATCGATGAGAGGAGTTGCCTTAATATCAAGTTTCTCAGCCTTAGCCCTCATCACACGTGCCGCGCCAACAATTTCAGCAACGACTTCACCCTTCAAATGCAATGCAGTTAAGAAAGCAGCGAGTTGAGCATCAGTGACCTCCCCTTCCATGATACAGGTCATGGCAGAAACCATTTCACTCTCTTCAAGGTCATTGCCCGCAACAACTTTATGGAGCGTTGCAAGGAAACTCATGGGTTGTTTCCTTTAATAAAGTTACCCAACAATTCTTTGCCGCATTCTGTCAAAATGGATTCAGGGTGAAATTGCACACCTTCTATTGCAAGATCTTTATGACGGATACCCATTATTTCATTATCATCGCTCTCCGCAGAAACCTCAAAGCAGTCCGGGAGACTCTCCCTTTTCAAAACCAGCGAGTGATACCGGGTAGCCTCAAAAGGATTGGGTAAATTTTTAAACAGGGTTTTTCCATCATGCCTAATCATTGAAGTTTTGCCATGCATCAGACGACCGGCTTTTATGATTTCACCTCCAAATGCTACTCCAACCGACTGGTGACCGAGACAGACGCCAAGAATAGGAATTTTTCCCGCAAAATGCTTGATCACCTCAACCGAAATTCCCGCCTTGGTAGGTGTACATGGGCCGGGCGAAACAACGATCTTCTCCGGATTTAACGCCTCAATTTCCTTGAGACTGATTTTGTCATTCCGGTCCACACGAATTTCAGCACCCAACTCGCCCATGTATTGCACAAGGTTGTATGTAAACGAGTCATAATTGTCGATCATCAAAATCATGCCAGCCACCCCTTTTCTGCCATTTCGATCGCTTTCAACAAAGCCCGCCCCTTGTTCATGGTTTCTTCAAACTCATTTTCAGGAACCGAATCTGCCACAACTCCGGCGCCAACACCTAGATAAGCATTTTTGTCTTTAACAAGCAAAGTGCGTATAGCTATGGCTGTATCCATATTGCCATTAAAACTGATGTAGCCTACCGCACCACCATAAAGTCCACGTCGGGTTGGCTCCAACTCATCAATAATTTCCATGGCCCTTATTTTGGGAGCACCGGAAAGAGTTCCAGCCGGGAATGATGCTTTCAGGACATCAAAACAATCTAATCCTTTTTTCAAAATTCCTTTCACGTTGGAAACAATATGCATAACATGAGAATAACGCTCAATGGTAAACCGCTCATTGACTTCAACAGTACTGATTTCTGATACCCGACCCAGGTCATTTCTTCCCAGATCCACCAGCATGATGTGCTCAGCCAGTTCTTTCTCATCCTTTAACAGATCCTGTTCAAGTGCCCGGTCTTCTTCCTCATTCTGCCCACGCTTTCTTGTCCCTGCTATGGGTCTTACTTCCACCTTCTTATCCTCCAGCCGCACCAGAACTTCAGGAGAGGAACCGACTACCTGAAGATCTCCAAACTTAAGATAATACATATAAGGAGAAGGATTGATCGTTCTCAGCGCTCTATAAATATCGAAAGGATCACATTTTATGAAAAACTTCAATCGCTGGGAAAGCACCACTTGAATCGCATCCCCCTCCAGTATGTACTCTTTAATTCTGGACACCGCCTGCTTGAATTTTTCCTCCTCAATATTGGAACCAAAGCTTAAGGATGATTCTGAATTCTCCACCGAATCGGTATTTGCTTCTATTGCCAGAGGTGCTTTAAGCTTTTCTTCCAGAGACGTTATTTTTTTAATTGTGTTTTTGTAAACAGACTCAAGGTCATCACCCTCTATAAAAGCGTTGGATACAATTTTAATGGTCTGCGAAACATTATCGAACACAAGCATGGTATCCGTGATGACAAATTGCGAATCTGGCACATCAAGATCATCCAGTGTTTCCTCAGGCAGGTCCTCAAAGAAACGAACCATGTCGTAACTGATGAAGCCCACCGCACCCCCTGAAAAACGCGGCAACCCTGCTTCAGGTACTGGTTGATAACGCGACAGCACTTCTTTTACCGCAGAAAGTGGACTTCCCGATTCAATCTCTCTTTGTTCACTTTTACCATTTTCCATCAAAGTCATAGTGCGACCTTTGGTACTGACTACGACTGAAGGATCGCAACCGAGAAAGCAATAACGAGCCCACTTCTCACCGCCTTCAACACTTTCCAATAGAAAAGAATATTCCCCTCCACTGATTTTCAAATAAGCGGAAACAGGAGTGTCGAGATCAGCCAGAATTTCCTTATAAACAGGAACCAGGTTTCCCAGTTTAGCTTTCTGTTTAAATTCTTCCAATGAGGGCTTGAACATATTAACGATCTACTCTTCCAGCAAAATAAAATCACCCAATACTAAAAAAGCACAGGAGACCTGTGCTGTTGCAATCCACCAAAAATAAGGCCAGAAAAATATATTAGGCCGCCTTTAATATCAAGTATTTAGAACAAAGACCTTAACATCCGGCTAAAGCAGGTGTCAAGCAGTTTAGGTGGGGGATGGGTGGTGCCATCAACCTTCTACAGCTTTCCAGTCTTCACCATTCCAGTGCAGGATCAACCCATTATCTCCAACTGCATAAATATTTTCATCACTGCTGCCCCAGATAGCGGTGAGGTATTCCCTGGTGTTTGATTCGATCCGGGTCCATTCATTATCATCCAGATAAAGAATCATGCCTTCATCACCTACTGCAAACACCATTTCCCGGGACGGACCCCATACATCCAGAAAAAATTCCATTGTCTGGGAGGGCATTTCCGTGAACTCAACTCCGTTGAATTTGAAAATAGCACCTTCAGATCCGACTATATAAACCTCATCGGGACCAAAACCGTAAATACCGTAAAATTCGGCCCCTGAGTTGAAAGTCATGCGGATCCATTTTTCTCCATCCTGTTTGAGTACCAGTCCGTCATAACCAACGGCCAGCATGCCACTCTCTTTGCACCCCCACAACCTGGTTATATCCGTATCGGTTCCTGTCTGAGTATAGTTCCAGGTACTGCCATCATAACGAAGAATTTTTCCCAGCCTGGAGCAGGCATAAATTTCATCCGATGCGAGCCCAAAAATTCCGGTCATAGGCGGCAGTTTTTCCGTTTCCTCATCAGGAGTCCATGACTTGCCATCAAAATGAAGAATTCTCCCATCGGTCACTACGGCATAAACATTATCAGGGGCACTCCCCCAGATATCTTTAAAAGTCCACCGTCCACCCGTTTCCATCGGAGACCATTGACTGCCGTCATAATGCAACATGGTGCCATCTGCACCACCGACAAAAATATCATTCTCACTGAATCCGAAAACAGATAACAGATGATTTGAAGTCAATCCAGACATAATTGATCCTCAAAGCTACGCAAGTTTTCTATATATATTTCAATAATCATAGCGACATGTCACTCCACTCGTTGCCATCAAATTTAATAACTGTTCCGTTTTCGCCGGCCACATAAACCTTATCCGGCCCAAGTCCTTTGACTTTGGTGAGATATTCATCTTTTATTGATTCAATGGGAGACCACTTTTTACCATCGTAGTGAAGCATGATGGCATTGTCACCCACCACATAAATGTCTTCTTCAGAAGCACCCCAGATACTCAGCAGGTATTCTTCTGTCCCGGATTCCATGGGTTTCCATTCAGCCCCATCGTAATGCAGGATCGTACCGTGAGATCCACAGATATAAGCATTGTCCTTTCTGCTTCCCCATATCCCAAATAGAGAAATTTGCTCATCCGTCAATTCTTCACAACGTTTAAACTCTTTGCCATTATAAAAGCGGTAAATTCCTTCACCCCCGACCGTATGTATATTCTCGATATCAACTCCCCACATGCCGAACAAATCATGAATCGTGTTGGGCTCCCGATAATCCCATTTTTCACCGTTCCAATAGAGCATTCGACCGCCAACACCGTACAGGAAAACATTGTTTTCATCAAAACCATATGCGGAGTTGAGAGAATCATAACTGCCTGTGTCCACCTGTTTCCATTCCTTACCATTATACAAAAGGACAATACCTCCAATACCCACAGCATAAATGCATTGTTCATGGGGCCCCCAAATACCCATAAGCGGATTAGTATTATCCGTTCTAACAGGTAACCACTCATGCCCGTCCCAGTGTTGAGGAATGCCATCCTTTCCCACAACATATATACTGTCCTCGCGGAAAGGCATGATATCCAGCAGGTCCGGTTTTTCACCTATAAACATAAAGAGTCAGCCTTTAAAAGAAAAAGGGTCCCCGACCCAATACCGGGAACCCCTAACCGTCAAACCTTTGCCAAATCACTCCTCAGCTTTGGCTTTATAAAAGTACACATCTTTTAACTTGGGAAAATTCTTATTATCCGTAAACATTGCCTGAACCCCTTCACCAACATCATTGTGGATCAGTACGAGAGTTTCCAGGTTTGGCAGTTTAGTCGATTGCGCTATAGCCCTCGCTCCCATGTCGCCTAACTCCGCTTCATACAAATCTATCAAAGTCAGATTTCGTAAAGTATCAGAGTTTGCGATCGCCTCCGCTCCCCGCCAGCCAATGGGGTTAAAAGTCAAAGTCAATTGAGTGAGATTGCTCAAAGTATCAGAAGCCGCCAGGGCTTCGACCCCCTCTCCCTCAATGAAGTTCCAGTTCAAATTCAATTCTGTCAGGTTGCTAAGGTTTTTAGAATTAGCTATCGCGATTGCCCCTTCATTGCCAATATCATTTCTATAAAGAGACAGCTGAGTAAGATGAGTAAGAGTTTTAGAAGCAGCGATTGCTTCCACACCCTCATCGCCCACCTTGTCACCCAGCCAAAGCGAAACCAGGCTTCCCAGGATTGGCGAATCTGCCACTGCTTTAGCACCCTCTACACCAATTTCATTATCACTCAATATCAGTTCAGAAAGGTTTAGCATGTTTTTGGACTGTGCTAATGCCTTAACGCCTTCATCCGTTGACTTGTTTTTGAACAAATTCAGCGCAGTCAAAAATTTCATTTTTTCGCTATTAGCTATAGCCTTTACACCTTCATCACCGATCTCGTTAAACTCTAGAAACAGGGCGGTGATCCCTTTAATTCGGTCAGACTCCAGAATTTTCAACAAATCCTCATCGTCCAGTTCTTTTTCCCTCAGATCAAGCTCACTTTTTTCATCATTGAGCCCCTGATCAATGAGACTATCAATATCTTTGACTTCTTTTTCAGCCATCCTCAAGCGCTCCACATAAAACGATATTTTCGGAAATTAAGAGTAGAGGGTATTTTAAGGCAGTATCCAAACTTGTAAAGCCTAAAATCCTACTTTTCCGCATGATTAGCCCGATTTCGCCTCATTTTTTCATTTATAAAAGGTATAAAGTTCTTTGATTAACATATAGCAGGTACTTAATTCTGTCCGGGAAAATAAACTTCCACGGTTGCACCTGCTCAATATGAAATTAAAAAAATTTAATTTCATTATTCAGTAAATTGAACTATATTTTTTAGGTTTAGAAATTGAACAATCTGCGTTTATTCCCCGTAACAACCACTTGACCCAAAGGTTTCTTTAAATGACACAAAAGATCGATGAAATAACAGAACATGTCAATCAGGCCAGTGCATTTATTCCATCCCTTCTGCATGAACTGGAACAAATTATGGTCGGGCAAAAATATCTGACCGAGCGCTTGATACTGGGCCTGCTGACCGGAGAGCATATTCTAGTTGAGGGTGTTCCAGGTCTGGCTAAAACGACTGCGGTAAAGACCCTCGCACAATCCATCAAAGCAGACTTCAAACGCATTCAGTTTACACCAGACCTTTTACCCGCAGATTTATTAGGAACCCAAATCTATCAACCAAAAACCGGAGAGTTTGATATTAAAAAAGGACCGCTTTTTGCAAACATCATTCTTGCCGATGAAATTAACCGGGCACCTGCTAAAGTTCAAAGTGCTCTTCTTGAAGCTATGCAAGAAAGGCAAATCACGATTGCCAGCAAAACCTTCAAGCTTGAAGAACCTTTTATGGTGATAGCGACCCAGAATCCCATCGAGCAGGAGGGCACCTACCCCCTACCCGAAGCCCAGGTAGATCGTTTCATGTTAAAACTTCATATCGATTACCCCAGCCGTGAAGAAGAAAAACTTATCATGCAAAGAATGTCTACCTCTGATGCCCAATACCAGGTCAAACAGGTTGTATCGCCTGAAGAAATTATGAAAGCCCGGAAAGTCTTTGATGAAATCTATATCGATGAAAACCTTCAGGATTACATCATCAACCTTGTACAGGCAACACGGGATCCTGAAGGCAACCAGTTATCTTCTCTTAAAGGAATGATACAATTTGGAGCATCCCCACGGGCTTCCATATTTCTACATCGTGCCGCAAAAGCTTATGCATTTTTGCAGCGCCGCGGCTATGTGGTTCCGCATGACATTAAAAGCATAGGTTTAGATGTATTGAGACACCGAATCATACTTTCCTATGAAGCCGAAGCTGAGAATGTTACGGCAGATGATATTATTAAAAAAATCTTCGACACACTTGAAGTTCCTTAAAAATGTTTAAGACACTCACAGAACCGTTTCGGGATTGGTTCCGGGAACCTGCTCCCACACCTGATGAAGATAAAAACCTTTCACCTGAGTTGCTCCACCGTATTAAAGCCATACAGGTAAAAACCAATTATCTAGTCAACGACATCATGGCAGGTGAATATGTTTCTGCCTTTAAGGGTCGAGGAATGGAATTCAGTGAAGTGCGCGAGTACCAGCCTGGTGATGATGTCCGATTGATCGACTGGAATGTAACCGCTAGAATGAATCAACCCTTTATTAAAGAATTCAAGGAAGAACGTGAACTGACCCTCATGCTTCTGGTTGATGTCAGTTCTTCCGGAGGTTTCGGCAGCCACGACAAACTCAAAAACGAAGTTTCCGCCGAGATCGCTTCAATTCTTGCCTTCGCTGCTATCAAGAATAACGACAAGATAGGATTGATCGTGTTCTCAGATAAAATCGAACACACCATACCACCCAAGAAAGGGAAAGCTCATATCTGGAACATCATTCGCACTATTTTGAATTTCAAACCAGAAGGCAAAGGGACAAATATTTCTCTCCCATTAGAGTATCTATTAAATATTCAAAAGCGAAAAGCCACAGCATTTTTGATATCTGATTTTCAGGATGATGGCTATGAGGATGCATTAAAGCTGGCTAAACAAAAACATGATTTGATTGCTATCAGCATTTCAGATCCAAGAGAGGAAAAACTGCCTGATGTGGGCTTGATTCGGCTCGAAGACCCTGAGTCTGGAGATATTCTTTTAGTGGACACTCATGATAAAGAAATGACTCAAAAATATTCCCAGCTGTTTCAGGAAAAAAAAGTTAAACGAAAAAAATTCTTTCAATCTATAGATATTGACACCATCGAAATTCAAACGAACCATTCTTTAACGGACCCTATCATCCGTTATTTTAAAATGAGGGAAAAGAAACATTAATGGCAAACGAGTCCCCTGACATAATTCCAACCGAAGGTGTCAGCAAAAAACTGAAAGTCTTTGTCCTGATTCTGACAGCAGTCACACTTGCGGCATTTGTAGCCCTGTTTACCAAGCTCATCGCAAAATCCTCTATCCCTAAAAAAACTGAAATCGAGGGTCCTGTTTCCAGCCTGGATTTGATAGCCGAATATCATGCAGTTGGCACACGCCTTACAAACGCAGGATTAGCAGAGCAAGCTATCGACCAATTTATAAAAGTGTGGGAGTTACAAAAAGTACAAAGTAATGATAGAGCAAAGGCCGCACAAACTGTAGGCGAACTATACGCAAAACTTGGAAACTGCGAGGAAGCTCTGCTCTGGTTTTTTCGCGCGGAAGTTTCAGATTCAACCCTGCCAATACAACCCATGATCGACTCATGTCTTGCAAAAATCAGGAGCACCCACCCCGGACAATGAAAACTGTAACATTCATAAAAAAGTTTTCGATAGCGATTATTTTACTTCTCACCATATTGGTTGCCGCAAATTCGTCTATAGCAGAAGATAACCCAAACCCTGTTTCCGTCAGCAATCAAGTTACTCCCGACACATTCACAATTGGAGATATCGCCACTTATGAAATAACCGTTCAACATGATCCAGATATTAAGCCTTCGCCGCCAGACATAGAACCACCAAAAGGCCTGGAGTTAATTGAACAGGGAGAATATGAACCAAACAAAACAAATGGGCAAACTATCAATAAATACTGGTATAAATTTCGTGTTGACGACACAGGAAAACTAACCATACCTTCTATCCAGGTTAATTTTATTGCTCCAGATCAAAAACAACCCGAAAACCAGATTCAAGGAACCATTTTGGCACCAGAAGTAGAACTTGAAGTTCAGTCACTTCTTGATATGCCAGGAACTCAAGATGGAATTCGCGATATCAAACCCCTTGAAGAATATCCCCTGCCGTGGTTGAGTTATTTTTGGCAGGCCTTAGCAGTAATTGCCGTTTCAGGACTGTTATATTTTTTATGGAAACGGTGGAAGTCCAGACCCATGCCTTTGAATATTCCCGCACCCGATCCTGAATTGACACCAGAACAATTAGCATTCAAGGAACTTGAGGCGCTTAAAAAAAAGGAGTGGCTTCAAATTGGCCGTACCCAGGAGTACTTTTTTGAATTATCTGAAATCTTTCGTCGTTACCTGGAAAACCGGTATCGGTTCCCCGCTCAGGAGTGGACAACAGAAGAAATTACCGCACACTTCAAACATCTCAACAGTCTCAGCGACAACCTGAAACTAAAAGCCAGAAATATCTTGAAGCATACAGACCGTGTCAAGTTTGCCAGAGAAGTGCAGACAGAAGATGAAATGCCGTCCATCATCAACTTTATTGACGAAGCACAACCTTCATCTCACCAAGCCGAAAGCCAGTCATGACTTTTTTTCAATTCCAAAATCCATGGTTGTTGCTTTTATTGCTGGCGATTCCCCTGCTTGCCATTCATATGAGCAAGGATTATTTTGCTACAGTGCATTTTCCTTCCGTTACAGCCCTGAAAGCAATACGTCCCTCCAGGGTAGATTTGTATTCAGGTGTTCCCTTCATTCTCCGTTTGCTTGCCCTTACCTTTCTGATTATTGCTCTTTCCAGACCGCAGGAGGGACATAAAAGCACAGAAATTCTTTCAGTCGGAGTCGATATCATGCTGGCTCTGGACACATCTGGAAGTATGCGGGCATTGGATTTTGAAGAAGAAGGGAAAAAAATCACCCGTCTTAAAATTGTTAAGGGAGTGGTTTCCGACTTTATAGAAAATCGCCCAAATGATCGAATAGGCATGGTGGTTTTCGGCGAGCATGCCTACACACAATGCCCACTGACACTGGACCAGGGTATCCTGCAATCATTTTTGAGCAAATTGGAGATCGGAATGGCCGGTGACTCAACCGCTATTGGG
>WAHY01000002.1:51583-70811 GCA_009873635.1 Nitrospinota bacterium | reverse complement strand
GAATAGGCATGGTGGTTTTCGGCGAGCATGCCTACACACAATGCCCACTGACACTGGACCAGGGTATCCTGCAATCATTTTTGAGCAAATTGGAGATCGGAATGGCCGGTGACTCAACCGCTATTGGGTCTGCAATTGGGATTGCCGTAAAAAGGCTTAAGGATCTTGAGTCAACATCCAAAGTTATTATTCTTTTAACGGATGGCAGGAATAATGCGGGTTCGCTCCCGCCCATCCAGGCGGCCCAAACAGCTAAAACCTTTGGAATAAAAATTTACACGATTGGTGTTGGCACAAGAGGCAAGGCGCCTTTTCTGGTCAATTCGATATTTGGACAACGCTATGTCTACCAGCAGGTGGATATAGATGAAAACACTCTCAAAGAAATTTCTGAAATTACAGGCGGCCAATATTTTCGTGCCACCGACCTCGAGTCCCTGAAAAACATATATAAGCGGATTGATGAAATGGAAAAATCTGAAGTTAAAGTTATTGATCATTCCGAGTACAAGGAGTTGTTTCATTATTTCCTGATAGCGGGGTTAATATCCCTATTAATGGAGATAGGTCTTTCCAATACAATTTTGAGAAGGATTCCCTGAATAATGAGATTTGGTGATCCCGGTTTTTTTCATTTGATCTGGAGTCTGGTTCCTCTGATATTTTTCATGGTTTGGGGTGTAAAGAAAAAGCACCAGCTAACACAGAAGTTTTGCGGAACCCCTCTCTTGTCAAAACTTGTCCAGCCTGGAATAATAAAGCGACAACAAAGCAAAAATATTTTTATTATTCTGGCAATCCTGTTTTTATTTCTTGCTCTAACCCGTCCTCGCTGGGGTTATCAATGGGAAGACCTGCACCAACGTGGAGTCGATGTAATAGTTGCCCTGGATGTTTCCACCAGCATGCTGGCTGAAGATATCAAACCCAACCGCCTGGAGAGGGCCAAAAGAAAAATCTCCGACCTTCTGGATATGATGGATGGAGATCGGGTTGGCCTTGTTGCCTTTGCTGGGACCTCATTCGTACAATGCCCTTTGACGCTCGATTATGGCGCGGCCAGAATTTTCCTTTCAGCCATTGACACACAATTGATCCCGGTACAAGGAACCGCCCTTGGAGAAGCTATCGAATCTTCAGTGAAAGCATTTCGAACCCGGGAGAAAAAATCTAAAGCCCTGATCTTGATAACGGACGGGGAAGACCAGACAGGAAAAGCCCTATCCGCTGCCAAATCAGCGGGCAAGCAGGGCGTAAAAGTTTATACCATTGGAATCGGCGGTGAAATAGGCGCACCCATACCAGATTCATCTAACAACGGCGGGTTCAGAAAAAATCAGAATGGGGAGGTTATTGTTTCCAAACTTGACGAGACAACCTTACAACAGATTGCTTTAGAAACAGGGGGAAGCTATGTCCGCTCAGTCACAGGAGATATCGACTTGAAAACTATATACAAGGACCAGATAAAAAAGCATATCAAAAAAAAGGAACTGAAGTCTGAGCGCAGAAAAATCTGGCAAGAGCGTTTTCAATGGTTCATTTTCGCGGCACTTATATGCCTGATGATAGAAACCTGCCTGACTGAAAAAAAGCCCATGGAAAACCCGTGAATTTAGTCTGCATTCCAGCTCAGGTTTTTGGTAAAATGGTATAAACCTCTTCAATCGGGGTAGTAATTGGACAACATTTCAGTACACCAAAATTAGTATTTGCTTGCCATAAAAGTACCCGCATGCTGGTGATACGATTAGTGGCCTTGACAATATGAGATAGCGATTTTATCTTATCAAGAGTTACATAAACGATTGTTTTATCTGTTTAATGCATATGAAAGGAAATAAATAATGGATAGTTCATATAGAACCATGAGCCTGGATTCTACAGCCGCTGAACAACAGCGTTTCATGGTACGTGTCTATAACTGGATGACAGCAGGACTGGCTATAACTGGTTTCATGGCCTTTTATATTGCCAACAGCCCAACTATGATGAACCTGATCTTTGGCAATCCAATTATGCCAATTGTTCTCATCATCGCGCAAATTGGGCTTGTATTCTGGCTGGCTGCAAGAGTCATGCAAATGAGCGCAAGTCAGGCAACCGGTGTTTTTATGCTCTACGCGGGTTTGACTGGAATTACTTTTGCGGCCATATTCATGGCCTATACATCCACATCTATTTTTTCCACCTTTCTGGTCACCGCGGGAACCTTCGGTGCCATGAGCATGTACGGATATACTACCAAAAAGGACCTGACTTCATGGGGAAGCTTTCTGTTTATGGGACTAGTTGGAATTATCATTGCATCCCTGGTGAACATTTTCATGCAAAGCACTATGATGCATACCATTATCACTTATGCAGGAGTGCTCATCTTCGTAGGACTAACCGCCTACGATACACAAAAGATTAAAGAAATGAACATTCTCGGCAATGAAGGTACCGATGAAGATACAAAAGAAGCCATCCGTGGGGCACTGACCCTTTATCTGGATTTCATCAATTTGTTCCTCATGCTCCTCAGGCTCATGGGAGACAGAAGGTAAGCCTCTATTCAATTTTTAAGGTTCCCGGCTTCTAAAAGCCGGGAACGCTGTTTTTCCTTTGCAAAAGCTATGATTTACCCCTTCCTCTTTTTTCTTATTTTATTTTTTCAATCCCCTGCCTTTGCAGAGTCGGTGGATACTAAAATGCGAGAGGGCATCTCTCAATATTACGAAGGGGAGTTTAAGGAAGCCGCAGATAACTTCTCATTCGCACACACTGACCGCCCTGAAGACTCACGTATATCCTATAACCTGGGCAATGCCCGATACAGGGATGGAAAGTTTCAGGAAGCTATGCAAGCCTACAGCCAATCTGCATTGGACGAAAAAAATCCCACTATCAAGAAAAAGTCCCTTTACAACACGGGCAACACGATGGTGAAACTGGGAAAACTGGAAGAAGCCGAGACGGCTTATAAGAAGGTTCTGGAGCTTGACCCTGGTGATATGGATGCCAAATACAACTTGGAATATGTTCGCAAGCAACAGGAACAAAAAAAAGAGCAGGAATCAGGAAAAGATAAACAGGAAGGTGAAGACAATCCTTCCGAAAATGAAAAGGGTGAGGATCAGGATCAAAGCAATGAAGGTGATCAGCAATCAGAGAACCAGTCCCCCCCGCCAAATAATGAGAACCTTGAAAATGAAGGTCAGAATAAACCCAGCCAGAGTGAAGAGCAGTTAGGGGAGATATCAAAAGAAAAAGCTGAACAAATGCTGGAAGGTCTTAGCGAAGATTTAAAAGATATAAGCCGAATGCAGGCCGGAAAAACGAAATCTAATTATCAGGGAAACGACTGGTAATATGAGACTGTATAAATCAAGTAAAACCATACTTTTCTCTCTTTTGCTTTCCCTTAACCTCAGCAATATTTGCTTTGGAGAAAATGTTTCTGTCACCGCAACGGTCGATAAGAACAGTTTGACACTGGAGGACACATTACAGCTTTCCATAATTATCAAAGGGAGCAAAAACACGCCTCCACCTGAACTGCCTCCCTTACCTGATTTCAAGGTTGTTTCATCAGGCACATCCTCATCAACGCAGTACATAAATACTCAGCGGAGTGTTTCAATCACCTATAACTACCGGTTGATACCTATGAACACGGGGAGCATCGATATCGGCCCCGCCCGTGTGAATATAAATGGGAATACGTATTCCACCAAACCCATAACAGTTGAAGTGCAAAAGCCTTCAAGAACACCGGCACTCGATAAAAAGACCGCTTTTATCGAAGCATCTTTATCCAGTGAGAAAGCATATATTGGAGAGCAGTTAATCTATACATTCCGTTTATTTCACCGCATCGAAGCCAAAAACCTGGATTTAAAATTACCTTTTGACAAAACCTGGTTTAACAAAGAAGAACTTGGTAAACCCAAGACATACATTAAAGTCATAAACGGACTACAGTATAATGTGCAGGAACTATCCTTAGCTCTTTTTCCTTTGAAAGAAGGGGTCATCAAAATACCGCCGGCCGTCATAGAGCTGGATCTATTTCACAGAGTACAAAACCGCACTAGAAGAGATCCATTCCGTCACTTTTTCGATGACCCGTTTGGAAGAAATGCCCGGGCCGAGCACAAAGTATTAAGGTCTCAACCTCTCTCAGTTAATATTTCTCCCCTGCCACCTGGAGCACCAAAAGGATTCAAAAATTTAATTGGGCAATTCACAATTTCTGCAGACATTGGAAAAACTAACCTTGAAGTTGGCGATACAACCACGTTGACAGTGACCATTTCTGGCCAGGGTAATGCTCGCGACATATCTTTCGAACCACCAGACTTAAAAGGTCGCTTTAAAATATATCCTGACAAACCTGTGTTTAATCAAATTGTTCATAACGACAAAGTCCGAGGAACAAAAACCTTCAAGTTTGCGCTGGTTCCACTTGAAGAAGGTCGCATAACACTTCCAGAGTTTGTCCTGCATTATTTTGATTCAGAAAAAGGTCGTTACCGTACCGCAAAATCCCGATCGATATCATTAAATATAAAACCTTCATCTATCAAAGAGAATCTAAACCTTGTCCAACCCAGCCAGAAGGAGATAAATAGCACCAAACCAGAAATCGAAACTCTTGGAGAAGATATATTACCCATCTACACAGAGTTGGACAGGTTTCAAAATAGAGGTTCTATTTCATTTATATACATGACAGCCGGCTTTGGCTCGCCAGTAATTCTGTTCATTACTTTTGCGTTTATAAGAAAGCAGCAGATCCGGATGAAATATGATGTAGCTTTTTATAGAAGTCGTAATGCCTATAAAAATGCCTGCAACCGCCTAAAACAATTGACTCAACATTCCGACTCAAAAGATTTTGCCCGTGAACTTTCAGAAATTCTGCGCGAATACATTGGTGACAAACTAAACCTGCACGGCAAAGCGATAACCGCAGAAGAAGTTGAGAACCACCTGAAAGATTCAGACTATGACTCTGGAAAGGCCGAACGAACGAGGAAACTTCTCGAAAAGTGTGAAACTCTGCAATATGCTCCAATGACCCAGGGAAGCACAAAAGAACTGCTCAACGATTCTGAAAACTTGATTAAGGTCTTGGAGGAACAATCATGAAAACCGCCAAAATCTTATCATTCATATTTACTGCATTATTGATATTTTCATCAATACAGCCAGCAGAGTCCTCTGACTACCTGAACGAGGTTGTTCGAGCTAACAACCTTTATACTGAAAAAAAATACTCAGAATCTGCCCAAATTTATGAATCCCTGGTCAACAAAGGTGAACGTAACGGACACTTGTACTACAACCTGGGTAACGCATATATTCGAATGGGGAAAACAGGGCATGCGATTTTAAATTATCTCAAAGCTTTAAAATGGATACCAGGAAATGAAAATCTTCATGCCAATCTCAAATTTGCCATTCAACAAACTCAGGACAAGACTGAACTCCCTCCCCCGGGAACACTTAATGTTCTATTTTTCTGGGTCAATGATTTCAATATAAACGAACTGATCTATTTTGCCATGTTCCTGAATTTTACTTTTTGGATCTGTATGGCACTGTGGATTTATTTCCCTGCCCTGAAAATTGCACGAAACGCCCTTCTATTTCTTCTTTTACTGTCTTTTGCTTCAATTGGAGTTAAAATAAAGAATGAATCAGATATTCAGATAGGGGTCGTATTGGCAAACAGTCTGGAAGTTAAGTCTGGTCGTGCCGCTGATGCAATCACCCTCTTCCAGTTGCATGAAGGTGCCTTGATTACTGTCACAGACAAACATGACAACTGGCTGGAAGTTCGAATCAACGAGAAACAAAAAGGTTGGGTTCCACAAAATTTGATAGGAACCTGAGGTCTTAACGGAGTATATCCATGAACTCGAAACTTCCCCGTAGTGCTGGCGGGTGGGGAGCTGTCCGCTATTCGATGAAAATGGCAAACCGGGCCGGTGGCCTTTGGCCCATGCTTAAAGCACTGGCTTCACGCAATAACTGCAAAAGCTGCGCGTTAGGAATGGGTGGTCAGAAAGGGGGCATGCGTGATGAAAAAAATCACTTTCCCGCGGTTTGCAATAAATCATTCCTGGCTCAGGCTTCCGACATGCAGGGAACCTTGCCGGAAAACTTTTTTGAGCAGTTTGATCTACCCACTTTATCTACATGGTCGCCCCGTCAACTTGAGCTGAGCGGTCGTTTGACCCAACCTGTACTTTGTGAGCCACAAGATGAACATTATCGTCCCATAAGCTGGTCAGAAGCAATTGATCGAGTGGTTGACAACCTCGAATCAACATCACCAGACCGTTCTTTTTTTTATGCAAGTGGTCGTTCCTCCAATGAAGCAGGATTTCTTTTGCAACTGTTTGCCCGCCTCTACGGAACGAATAATATTAACAACTGCTCTTTTTATTGCCATCAGGCTTCCGGGGTTGGGTTGAACCAAAGCCTTGGAACAGGCACAGCGACCGTTGAGCTTAACGATCTCGATCATGCTGATTTGATATTTTTAATCGGAGCCAACCCTGCTTCCAATCATCCTCGATTCATGCGCATTCTCATGGATGCGCGACGCCGAGGAGGACATGTCATTGTTGTAAACCCGGCGATAGAGAGCGGTCTTGTAAATTTCAGTGTGCCCTCTGATATTAAAAGCCTGTTTTTCGGTTCAGAGATTGCCAGCCATTACCTGCAACCTCATATAGGTGGAGATATTGCACTCTTTAAAGGAATTGCAAAATCACTTTTAGAACAATCAGAAGAAAACCCAGATCTAGTGGATCAAACATTTATAAACAGCAATACACAGAACTTCACCGAAGTTGAACAAGATATTAGAACTGAGTCATGGGACAATATTGAATCTGCATCCGGCATTTCTCAAGCAGAAATAAAAAAAACTGCTGATATATATTCCAAAAGTAAAAATACTGTATTTGCATGGTCGATGGGGATCACGCACCATGCCTTTGGAGTCAACAATGTTCAATCCATCATCAACCTGGCTCTGATGCGTGGGATGGTGGGTAAAAAGCATGCAGGCCTTCTCCCCCTGAGAGGACACAGCAATGTTCAGGGTATTGGTTCCATGGGAGTCACTCCAGTATTGAAGAAAGCGGTGTTCGACAACCTTGAAGCAAAATTTCCGGTCACCCTGCCCAAAAAGTCAGGACTTGATACATTGGCCTGTATTGAATCCGCAAATAATCAGGAAATTGACTTTTCCTTCAATCTCGGAGGAAATTTATATGGCTCGAATCCTGACTCCAAATTTGCCCAAGAATCCCTTTCTAAAATTGGTTTCAGTCTTTTCCTCAATACCACATTAAATCAGGGACATTTTCTTGGTCGAGGTAAAACCAGTCTAATTTTGCCGGTATTGGCTCGGGATGAAGAGCCCGAACCTACAACGCAGGAAAGCATGTTTAGTTATATCAGGCTCAGTGATGGGGGTATAAATCGCTATGCCGGCCCAAAAAGTGAAGTGAAAATTATCGCTGAGTTAGCTCATCGCTTAATGAAGGACTCAAACCTTCCCTGGAAAGAATTGAGTCATACAGGAAATATTAGAGAACTCATCAGTTCCATTATTCCCGGGTTTGAACAAATGAAAAATATAGGGCAAACAGGCAAAGAATTTCATATCGGTGGCAGAATTCTACATACTCCCGGATTTCCTATGCCAGAAGGCAAAGCCCGTTTTAAAGTATGCCCAATTCCTGCCGTTAGGGGAAACAAGGAAAACAGCTTTATTTTAATGACAATTCGGTCAGAAGGACAATTCAACACCGTTGTTTATGACTCTGATGACCGTTATCGCGGTGTGTCATCACGTAATGTGGTTTTAATGAACGAAGAGGACACCAACAGGCTTGGATTGAATCAAGGTGACATCGTAACAGTTAGAAATGATACGGGAATTATGGCAGGACAAAAGGTGCATATTTACCCTATCAAACTAGGAAACGTAATGATGTATTATCCGGAAAGCAACATTCTTGTGCCACGTCAGTTTGATCCCCAATCGAAAACCCCTTCATTCAAATCTATTGAAGTAATTGTGGAGAAGTGACAATGATGTCAGGGCGAATTCATATCTTTAAAAGTGTATTCATCGTACTATTTTTATCTGCGTTTTTAGTTATCTCACCGGGATTAACTTTTGCCAGCAGTAATAAATCCTTTGTAAAGAAAATCAAAATAATTGGCAATACACTGATCGACTCATATGATTTGGAGAAATATCTTGATTTAGGTAACGGAGTAACTATGACTCCAGAGGTCATGGACATGGTCATTAGTGAGCTAAGGGCCAATTACCAATATCACGGTTACCCTTCGATAGAAGCTTATTCAATTTTAAAAACAAAAAACGGGGTTATGACAATCAAGGTAGACGAAAAAAATGAGTTTCGCTGGGGCAAACCACGTGCTGAAAGAGCTGTTTTAAAAAGAGCCTTTCTGAACAACATCACCCTCAAGGAAGAGAGGAAAAAGCAAATCATTGAAACCTTGTTAAAAGGTTATCAAAAGCAAAAAAAGATTGAAGAAATTGTGGCAGGTTTTTTTGCAGGAAAACAAAGAGAACGCATCGAGGAAATTGAATCAGAACATAGAGCTTCTATGCGTGACAAAATCGCCGACAAAGTCAAAGAGTTTAATAAGATCCAGAAAACCATTGAAGAGAATGAAGCCAAAAGGATAGAAGTTATGAGGAATAGAATCCTATCTGCCGGACTCGAAAAATTTGACGACTCAATAACTAGTCAATTAGATCAAGAATCTGTAGAATATACCGATCTTGATGAGTTTCTGGATAACGTGATGTTTGAGGAAATGTTGCACCCTGGGCTTTAACTTAGTGAAGTAAGAAGTTCTTGTATCTGTACTTTCTTATTTGCATAACCATCTTTATAAATCTTGATCACCTTTTTGACAACATCTTTTTTTGCGAGAGCTTCCTCACCATCGTTTGCAGAGGATATTCTTTAGCCTTCCTTATAAAGCTTGATCTCTATAACAGCTAAAAAAGTTCTTCATCATCAACTAATAGATTTCTGTGAGCTATTATTTCCTGGTTTAAAAAAGTATTTCGATTATCAAAAAATTTAAGCAGCTTTTATGACTCAAATAATGTCTTAATACTATTCACTTTCGCTAGTGATCAAGTTATTTGACCGGAAAAATTCTAAACAATCATTTGCAATCCAATCGATATATGACAAGAGCCCATGGTCAGAATCCAACTCTTTGAATTGGCACCAGGGGCGTTTTCTGGTAAATTCAATGGATTCCTGAATATTAACTGTTTCATCGTGGAGGCCATGAACAATACGCATTGGTATACAACGTGTTATAGGCATAGCATCCCATTTTACCGCATCAAGAAATAAACCTGTGTTTAAATTAACCTCCCTATTGTAACTGTAATGAAATACCGGGATCGAGTCGGGAACTGACGAGAACGAATTCTTATCCCAACCCATATTTTCCATCCAGCGATTTAGAAAGTTGAAGCCAGGTGCCATCAAATAAAGTGCTTTTATTTCTTTCCTGGTTTCAGCAATTAGCGTAGCCAGATATCCACCCATACTGCTTCCAATTAACGCAAAATTTGCACCTCTTTTCTCATCAATAATTTTTTGAATAAGTGAAACTTGCTTGGTCAAAGTCAAATTTTTAAAATCACCCTGCTGTAGATCAGGAATTGTAAATGAAAGTTGAGCCCTCTCAAAATGATCTTTAAAAGCACAGGCTTTTTGAGAACCTGGCCCCGAAGCAAAACCATGAAGATAAATAAATTCTGTCATCACTATACGGCCTATATATGTTGCTCATTGCCCTTTTCCAAAGCCTGAACACTATCTCGCATTTTCCACAACAGTATGAGTCCCGGAAGTGCGGCTAGAAAAGTAACAAGAAAAAACAAAAGCCAGCCAAGCCCTGCAACCAGTTCACCTGATAAAGGCCCCACGTAGACACGCCCTAATGAGGCTAAGGCCGATAATAAGGCAAATTGTGTGGCTGTAAAATTATGGTTACACAATGCCATCAAAAATGCGACAAAAGCAGCCGTCCCCATCCCTCCAGCCAGATTCTCAAAAGCAATAGTGAAAACCAATAACACATAGTTTTTACCGACCATTGCTAAAACCATGAATGAAAGATTAGAGATCGCCTGTAAAACTCCAAATAACATAAGAGAGCGGTATAAACCCATTCGAGCCATGAGAGCGCCTCCAAATAGAGCTCCTACTATCGTTGCTCCCAAACCCATCCCTTTGTTGATCACTCCTACTTCGGAAACAGAAAAGCCAACCCCACGCAGCAAAAAACTGGTAGACAGACTGCCAGCAAATGCATCACCCAATTTATAAAGAACAATCAAGCCCAACATCTGCCAAGCCTTTTCACGGGAAAAAAACTCAACCATAGGTTCACTCACCGCCTCCTTTAGGGTTCGAGGTGGTGTTCCCGGCTCATCGGGTTCAGGACCGAGCCATGCGGCCATCATCCCTACAACCATCAAAGCTGCCATCAACATGTATGTTAAACGCCAACCCAAAATTTCTGACAATATTAAAGCCAGTGCGCCAGAAACAAGCATTGCGATTCGATAACCGGTCACAGAAACTGCCGCCCCCAGACCACGCTCATTTTCTTTAAGCAATTCTGCCCTATAAGCATCAACAACTATATCTTGAGAGGATGAAGCAAATGCTAAACCAAAAGCTAGAAAAGCTAGAATCCAGGGAACATTGGCGGGCGATATTAAGCTCATAGTGAATATAAAGGTAAGGAGCAAGGCCTGAAACGCTAGAATCCACCCACGCCTCCGACCAAATAACGGGAAAGAAAATCGGTCAAGTAATGGAGACCAAAGAAATTTCAAGGTGTATGGTAAACCCACTAAAGAAAACAGCCCTATCGTCTCAATCCTGACTCCCTCAACCGTCAACCACGCCTGTAAAGTGCCGCCTGATAATGCTAGGGGCAAGCCAGAAGAGAATCCTAGAAATAAAATAGTCGCAACCCTTTGATTTACAATGGAATTCAATTTTATCTTTATATTAGTTAATTTAAAAATAATAGCATGAGATAAAATAGCAACTTAAGAAAGCGCTTTTCTCTATGCTAGCTTCCAGTATCAAAATATCTGAAACTGCTAAGAATTGTACCTCAAATTAACAAATTTTGCCCATATGGGTAATTGACATCAACCTTTAATATTAAATAAGGTTCATGACTAGTTAAGCGGTCATTTTTTGGTGATTTTTAAAAGTAAATGATACAGGTTTTCACCTCTATGGTTGAACCTAAACTCACACTCTTTAAGATGCAAATAAAAAGTAGATTTAGAAAGACCTCGGAACTTGGCCAGTCTCATTTTAGCGATACCCCAGAAGTTTTCAATTCCGTTAATATGAGACTTACTGTTTGCAAATTCGTCGTTGCCATGTTGAACCCGGTGATGCTTTTTATAGCCCAGGTCAACGAGACCGTCATAGCCTTTCCACCCATCGGAGTGGATTGTGCTTTCAAAATCCACCTTGCCCCGGATCACTGCTTGTAGTGTGGCCCTGGAGCAGTTAGGAACGATTCTTGTGTATACTTTTCCATTACGTTTGAGCAATCCGAAGACGATGGTTTTGCCACTGGCCCCACGACCTCTTTTCCCTTTAATCCGCCGGGCACCAAAAAAACTTTCATCGACTTCGATATCGCCAGAAAATGGAGATTCCAATTCACATTCTTCAGCAATTCTTTCGCGGATAAGAAGCAGATATTTATTAACCGTATTCCGATTTAAACCCGTCAATTGGGCAATCTTAGTCGCTTCAATATCCAGGGAAAAATACTTTAAAATCTCCCGAAATTTCCTCTTCGAAATTCGGGCACGTTGCAAAATAGCGTAACTCTTTGTCATAACTGAAGTTTAAACCACTTTTAATGGCTTTAACTAGTCATGAACCTTAAATAAAATTTGTACATCAGTGAATAACTTTTACCTTTAAAAACACCTATAAATTCTTGTTTTTATATAACCTTTTCGCCCTTTTTTACCGATATGCAGTAAAACCCAGAGACTAAATTTTGAAAAACATAAAGTCACTGTAATTGGCCAAAGAGCAATTTAAGATAAATACTGGGGAGTTGAGCAAACCCAAGGAGCTTGTTTAAGGATAATGTTGATGCAGAAAATCTTACCCGGAGTGACGCGAAAACTATTTTGAAATGAAGGTGCAGAAGAATTAATTACCTCAACCATTGAAGAATATATGAAAGAATGCGTCAAACAGGCTATTGTTGACGGCCATACTGATAATGTTGTGATTAAGAGTTCAGAGTTTCCTTCCAACTTGGGACTTTCAACAGGCAGGGCTTCAGTGGTTGGCTGATTCTTCATTGAAAAAATTCGTTTCCCATCTGAAAGAAGGGTTGTAGCGAGATATGGAGAATGCAGGCCCCTAAAAGAAAATACTATCGACGACAGCTGTGCCGCGGATCAGAAAACCAGCACGATTCCGGCTCCAAAACCTGCTAATCAGGCAAAATAGCCCCTGGTAAATAGAAGATAAGTGATATATTTTTGGTGAAGTTATTTAACTGTATTTAGAGTAAAATTATTATTAACTCAAATGTATTTAAAACATAATAATAGCCATGGAATCAAAGGAATATCCTAGCACTAAACAGCAAGAAGCCGAAAACATCTTTGCTGAAGAGTCTACTCCAAAGGAACCGGTAAAACTTTCGAAAGAGCCAAGTGAAAAGGCTCAAAAAATACTTATCAAATCTGATGCAGAAGCACTGTATTCCAACCGGCAGGCATTTTTAAGATTTAATCGATTTAAAATAGATCGAAACCTGATTACCCTTTCAGAGATTGACCGTTTGATATTTCTAGTTATACCTCGACTACTGCACGTGCATCAAGAAGGGCTTCCCGGTTATTTTGAGGGAGCCCCCCCCTGCGGCATACACAATTTTGAATTAGATAAGGAGGCCCAGGTCGCTGCCGAAAAATTGTTTCCCGATGTCATCATCAGGAGAAACCCAGAACTTAAACCTGTCATCCACACAGCATTACTGATGGGTAGTGTTGGGTCTATCGCTCAAACAAAAAAATCAGACCTTGACTATACATTACTTGTGGATAAAAAGGATTTTACTGAAGAAAGTATGAAGCTTTTTCAGAAAAAGCTAAACCTGATAGAAACCTGGACCTGGGACAACTTTAACCTTGAGACCCACTTTTTCATCAATGATTATGAGGAAGTGAAAAATAATATTTTTGGTGAAAGTGACAGTGAGAGCACAGGTTCGGCCCTGGCAAAACTTCTTAAAGAAGAAATGTACAGAACCATGATTATCGTCACCGGGAAAATCCCATTCTGGCTTATCGCCCCAGTGGACTGTGACGATAACCGGTACTATGAGCTGTATGAAAAGTTGATGACAGGGCAAACCTTGCTGAAAAAAGAAGAGTTCATCGACATGGGTAATGTTGACGATATTTCCCAAGGTGAGTTTTTTGGTGGATCCATTTGGGCTCTGATCAAATCCTTTAAATCTCCTTTCAAGACACTTATGAAAATGGGCGTTCTGGAGGAGTATATGTTTGGCAATACCAAGTCAAACCTGCTTTGCCATCAAGTCAAGGATAAATACTTTAACGATGCCCCTTATCTGGACATAGACCCTTATTTAGGAATGTTTGAGAGAGTGCAAAAATTTTTTAATGAGTCAAAAACAGAAGAAGACGTCGATGCATTAAGACACGCTTTCTATTTGAAAGTCGGAACACAGGTAACCCCCGAAGAATTCGAAAAAGGTTCGGATATATGGAGAAAAAGCACACTTATAAAAATGCTTAAAGATTGGGGATGGTCAGCAGAAAAAATTGAAAATCTTAATCAATATCCAAGTTGGCAAATGATGCACAAGGTAGAATTAGGAAACCGTATTAACAAAATTTTGATGGCATCCTATAAGAATATTTCCGAAAAAAACAAGAGCCTTGATCCCAGCGAAAGCCTAATTACCGAAAAAGATACTCATCTGTTGGGTCGGAAGCTCTTTAGTTTTTATAGACCCGCCCCTAATAAAGTAGATAATCTTGGTGCCCTAGTAGATGGTAAAACGGCTGAAGACGAATTAACTTTTTTATTAGAAAAAAGAAAAAATGAAAAACCCGAATGGTATTTACTTCGAGGCATAATTAGAGATTCAATTCGACAAATTGACAAAGAAAATATTATTAGAAAATCTGCAACTCTCCCTTTTCTTCTTGCATTTGCTGTCTTTAACAACCTATTTAGCTTGAACACTAAAGTTCTGTTAAATTCCGAAAGTATCTCGATCAAGCAACATGATCTGGGTTCTCTACTCATTATGCTCAAGAATTTTATAGAGTCTGTAAATATAGCAGCGTTGTCAAATGAAGACTTGTTGGGTGATGCTAAAATCAACCAGCTATTCTTGTTAATTGATTTCGGTAATCCTCCTTCTCCTGAAATTAGCATGGGAAATATAAAAGATTGTAAAAGTAACGACGAGTTAAATAATTTTATTAACAAAAGAATTGATCGCATAAAAAATATCACAAGTATCTATTTAACTTCTTGGGGTGAGCTTTTCTGTAAATCCTATGCAGGACTAAATTGTTTGCCAAGATGTATCAATGAACTAAGCTCTCAATTAAGTTTGGAAAATCTTGAAGTTTTAAATTTTCTTCAGGTTTACATACCCAGTGGTCGAAGAGAACGATTAAAGATACCTTGGCTAAATAATTATATTTTACGTTCATTAAAAATTAGAGCCAACGCTCAGGAAAATAAAGTAACTTCTTAAACAGAGCTTTTTCTTAGTTTGACCAAAATTCATGGCAACACTAGACTAATATTACAGAATGTATTCAAACCTATTACTTATGAAGCTTTAGATATTTTGATAAAATCACCCAAAAATGTATTGTAAGTATTGCTTAGGTGATATGAAATAGCTGGAAATAAATAAACAAAATTAATAATCATTTTCTAAAAATTGCTTTGCGATTTTAGATTGTACAACTCTGGCAAAAACATGGATCACCAAATTTTATAGCATTATGTTGTCAAACCCTATTCATTTATTAGCACGATATTTAACATGAGAATAAGATATAAGGTACTTTAGGAAATTTGAATCAAGTTTGTATAATTTGAGTTCATCGTTTAGTCAATCCTCAAAAAATTTAACGGAATATGAACGCGCTTCTAACGCCAGCGTAACAATAAGGAATAAAAATAATGTCAAACGTTGATGAGATGATCACATTAATCCTGAAAGAGCCAAAACAGGATGGAGGTGATTTCAGTAATTTTGATTTAAAAGGTGTCAGCCTCAATGGCGCAAGCTTTGTTTTTGCAACTTTAATTGAAGCTAATATAAATGATTCCGAGTTGCAAGAGATAGACTTTTCCCAGGCCTCTTTGGAAAAGTCAACGATGAAAAATGCTAAACTCAAGAACCTTAATTTTACCGGGACAAACCTTGAGGGAGTCAACTTCGAAGGGTCCACTCTTATAGGATGCAGTTTTAATAATGCTGATTTATCTAACTCAGAGTTCTCACAAACAAAAATAAACGAATGTGATTTCCAAGGAGCAAACCTGAGCCACGCTAATTTTTATTCCTCCACCATAGAAAATAGCAACCTGGCTTTCGCCAGAATGATGTATGGTTTTATGAAACAAGTTGTGATCGCCAAGTCTCGACTTGGGGGTATCAATGCACGAGGTGCAGACTTTAGTTTCTCCAAACTGACCGAAGTGGACTTAAAAGGAGCGATTCTTAAATATGCCGACCTCAATTCCTGCACGTTCAAGGAAGTAAATTTAACCACCGCGAACTTGATTGGCGCTGAGTTAAAAGATGGACAATGTGCAGGCATAACATGGGAAGAAGCCAACCTGGAAGGGTCTGACCTGACTTATGCAAACATGGAAGGTGGCAACCTCAAAAACGCCTTTCTACTCGAAGCAAACTTGCATGGAACAAACTTCACCAACGCAAACCTGTCAGACGCGTATCTGGTAGACGCAAACATAGCAAAGGCGATCACCAAAGGCGCCAACCTGGAAAACACCATACTAGCCTGACCTCATTCTGGCCTATCAAACCAGCAGGTTATTATTTTTTCTTACTGTCTTCCGGGATTATTTCTGACGCGCACCGGAATCCAACATTCTCAAAAAAATCATTTGGGTTCACTTCAGTGCGATTGAATGCATAGCGGTAAGCTGGTAAAAAATAATGACCTGCTTTCTGAAACCCGTTTCCCCTCAAGACCTTGAGTTCCTTGCCATACCTTGAGTTTGGTTTGGGGTTGCCCGGATAAGGAAGGTACCAGTCTAAAGTCCATTCCATAACATTTCCTGACAAACCATATATCTTGTAAGGGCTCACATCCTCAGGATAGGCTGTGACCGGTGCAGCTTTCCGGTCACCCTCTATACCCAGGTTTGACTTACCTTTAACAAACTCCTCACCCCAAGGGTATGGCAGACCGTTGGGTCCCCTGGCAGACTTTTCCCATTGTGCTTCGGTGGGCAGTTGTTTACCCGCCCACATGCAATAAGACCACCCCTCCCACCAGGTAACCTGGGTAACTGGATGCAAAGCCATTCCTTCAGGAAAAGTCCCGTTTTCCCAATGTGCCGGCCTGTCCGTAAACTTTGTTGCCTTCAAAAACTTCTGGTATTCCTCATTAGTCACTTCATATCGGTCCATGTAAAAATCACCCAGATATAATTTCCTTTCAGGATGCTGGTCGATATAAAGGGGCTTTACGGATCCAATTTTTTTATGTGTTCCTTCCTCATCAACTTTGTTTGTACCCATGATGAATTCGCCTGCAGGAACAAGAACCATTTCTTTCTGGTCCCTCTCTGATACCTTTACAGGGGTCATTTGTTCTTTTTCGCAATCACATAACTGGCAGCCAGAAAGAAAAAACAAAAGCAATATCAAAACCACTAAGGTATAGTAGTAAACAAAAGAATACTTCGTCATGCGTCCTCTAGAATTTATCAATAAAGTCTTTGCCATTATATTCATTTTAAATCTGGGTGCGAACTTTTTCCTCGCAAACACCACCCAGGCTTTTAATGCTTCAATTTCTGCCAAGACATACGGTGAGCCCTACCCTCATATTCTGAAAAAACAAATTTTCACCCTCAATACACGAAATATTAAAGTGCTCAACTCTCAAGGCAGACACCTGTGGATGGGAACGGAACTGGGAGCTATCCAATACGATACACATACATTAGAAGACTACGAAGTCTACGATAACCAGAATCATTTGCTAAGCAATGGTATTTTTTCCATTGCCTTTGATTCAAACAACCTGCCGTGGATCGGGACTTACGGTGGCGGCCTCAGCCACCTGAACGGAGGTCAGTGGAGCCATTACAATACTCCGCAAGGATTAAATGATGCCTTCGTCTATGATATCGAGTTCAATAAAAATGTTCTTTGGCTGGCTACCTGGAGTGGTGTCAATAAAGTTAAAGGGAATCCAGGCATAAGAAAAAACTGGGAAAGCTTCACGGTTGAAAGCACGAATGGAGGATTGATAGATGACTGGGTATATGCTGTTGAAATAGAAGCAGACGATAAAATCTGGTTCGGTACCGAGTCAGGGATCTCCTCATTTCAAAATGGCAAGTGGAGTTCCTTTGACCATAATGACGGACTGGGAGCGCCATACGAAATGGTTAAAAGTGACAACCAGGGCATCATGTCTCTCTTTAGGGGCCAACACCACTCAGCATCTCCTTCCATTCCTAATTTACAAACTTCGGACTACCGCCCCAATTATGTGGTTTCAATGTTATTGGACAAGAAAAACCGCCTATGGATAGGCACATGGGGAGGGGGATTGAGCATGCTGGATACCCATACCCAAAAGTTTCGAAATTTCACAACGAAAGATGGGTTACCGGGAAACTTTATTCTCTCTCTTGAACCAGACAAATCTGGGGGACTATGGATAGGCACCAATAATGGATTAAGCCGTTTTGACGGTAAGAGCTTTCAAAACTTTTCTGCAATAAACGGATTAAAATCAAAATTCATTTTCAGCATTGAAGCAACAAGCGACCATTCCCTCTGGGTGGGTGGAAACAACTCACTGATTCGTCTGGTTCTCGATCCTGAAACCGGACTTCCCCTGAGTTTAAATTGACCCAACGCAAACAGTCAGAGCGTATTAATGGTTCTACTAAAACTTGCCTTTGGCAGTGTCCTCCATCCGTTGGCTGGTCAAAAATCTTCATCATCAGGATCATCTTCTGTAAGAGCTTCCTCCACTTGCTCCTGTTCAGCCTGATCCATCAAATCCTTGATCTGCTCATACCCTGTTGCCAGCTTCTGGATATTGACCAGTAAGGTGATCAATTCTGCATCCGGGCAGTCACGGATTCCCGCAACCAGGGCTCCCCTTTCATCCTCATCGTATTTTTTATCCCATTTCTCAAAAACACTGAGGATCTTGTCTTTGCAATGGATCAAATCATAAAAAAAACTTTGAATTTCGATTTTCGGCATAACATTCCTGAGTTATAAAAATTAATCTATCAATTCTTAAAGGACAAAATTACAAATCAATATTTGCCATTAAGACACTCTTTAAAATATACTATCCACTGCTATTTCTAAACTATTTTTTAGAGGCCTATGTCAGACGAAGATCGTTTTAAAGATAACGGAAATGAAACCTTAACAGATACCAAATACAATCTTACCTGGACCAGGGAAGACAGCTATCAAATGCGCAACAAATGGTGTTCCTGGAAAGGTGCCAACAATTATATTAACTGGCTCAATGAACAAAAATTCGCAGGTTTTGATGATTGGAGGCTGCCAAAAAGTCAGGAATGCAGAAATTTGTATGATCATGATTGCAAAAATACTGATTTTAACGGCGACATCGTTCATTTAGACTACAAATTTCCTGAAGGTTGCGGGTCCACCTACTGGTGTCAGGAAGAACAGGGAATCAATGCCATTGCCTATAATTTTTACAGCGACCGGGCTTATCAGGTCAGAAAAAAGGCCAAAGATGAGGAAAACATGTGTTGCCGAGCTGTCCGCACTTCAGGTCCTCCGGTAAAAACAAGTGGACGTTTATCCAATACTGGGCGAACGCGTCGAG
>WAHY01000002.1:0-51483 GCA_009873635.1 Nitrospinota bacterium | reverse complement strand
TGGGAGTCACCCCTGAAAATTTGGCAGCACTTCTAGATAGTATTCGCAGTTTGCCAAATCTGAAAATTGAAGGTGTCTCCACCCATTTTTCCTCTGCCGATGATGAAGATCCTTCCTTCACTCTAGTTCAACTTGAAAAGTTTCGTTCCGTATTACCCATGCTGGAAAAAGAAAATATCCCAATTCTCCATTGCGCTAATACTTCTGCCTTGTTTAAATTCCCTGAAAGCCATTTCAACATGGTAAGACCAGGGCTCATTCTTTACGGTGCTCTACCCTCTCCCTCCTTGCGATCATTTGTAAACTGTGAAGAAAAGCCCTTCCAACCTGTCATGCAATGGAAAAGCCAGGTCATTCTCGTCAAAGCAATAGCAAAAGGGCAACCCATCAGTTATTCAGGCAGCTATACAACTCAAAGGGAAAGCCTTGTAGCTACTTTGCCAATCGGATATGCAGATGGACTCCACCGCACCCTGTCCAACAACATGGAAGTCCTTATCCGGGGCAAACGTGCGCCACAAATTGGGAATATCTGTATGGATATGACTCTCATTGATGTTACAGAAATTCAAGATGTGCGGGCTGGGGATGAAGTTGTCTTGTTTGGGGAACAAGAGGGAAATGTAATATCAGTCGAGGAGATGGCAGAAAAAGGAAAAACCATACCTTACGAAATTCTCTGCAATGTAGGAAAACGGGTGCCCCGGTTCTACCTGGGAGAATGATTAGACTTCACTCATTTTTATTTCAGAAACACTCTTCATTCCATTCGATGTACAGTATTTACGAATACCGTCTATCACATTTATAGTTGCTTCAGGGTCGATAAAGTTTGCCGTTCCTACCTGAACCGCTTTAGCACCAGCCAATAAAAACTCAACCGCATCATCACCACTTGCTATTCCTCCAAGTCCAATAACAGGGATGTTGACTGCCTGCGCAGTTTTATATACGAGATTTAACGCAAGGGGTTTAATCGCCGGCCCCGAAAGTCCCCCGGTCTTGTTTGAAAGATGGGGTTTTCTGGTTTTCAAGTCAATCGACATCCCCACAAAGGTATTGCACACTGACAAGGCATCGGCTCCTCCGTCTTCTGCCGCCTTTGCCAGTAAGGTTATGTCAGTCACGTTGGGAGATAACTTAACGATCAAAAACTTTCGCGTCGTTTTTTTCACTAATGAAACCACCTCTGTCAAAACCTCCGGATCAGAACTGAATTGCAACCCTCCCTTTTCTACATTTGGACAGGAAACATTCATCTCTAATGCATCCAATCGCTCCACATCAGACAAAGCCCGTGCCATCTCTACATACTCATCAGTGGTATCACCAAAAAAGTTTACGATAATCCGGGTGCTCAGTTTCTCCAACTGAGGCAGTTTATCGGTTATGAAAGACTCCAGTCCTATATTCTCCAAACCTATCGCATTGAGCATACCTGAAGAAGTTTCGATCACCCTTGGAACGGGATTTCCTGTTTTAGGTTTTAATGAGAGCCCTTTTGTCGAAAATCCACCCAATGCATTCAGGTCTACAATCGAACCATATTCCAGTCCATAACCAAAAGTTCCCGATGCCGCTATGACCGGGTTTTTCAAATGTAAACTGCCCAGGTTAACCGACAGATCCATGACAACGATTCCTTATCTTATTGACAATTAAGGAGTTATAAGATATATTTTCTACTGAGTGGAATCAAAAAGGGTAAAAAGCCCTGTTCCTGATACATCCTAACATTCACAACTTAAGTTGTCCCAAAATAAAACCAGATTATATTTTAACTCAAAATATTAACTAAAAAGGCCACCGATTATGCTGGAAACAAAAGAACAGAAAACATTACCTTTCGAGGAAAGCAGCCAGCCTCTTGAGGAAACCACAAAATACCAAAAGCGAATTGATGATCTCATTGAAGATGCCGAAATTGAAGCAGAAATGGAAGCGGAAAAAAAGATCAGGTCAAAGAATTCGCGTATGCTTTCTATTTCGATGATCGGTATCGGCCTGTTAGGCCTGGTTTATTTTCAGGTTAATAACCAGGTTCCTAATGAACCTAAAAATGAAACGGTAACGGAAGTCACTGAGACGGCAGAAGAAAAACTGGCAAAACAAGTACCTGTAGTCGAAGATGGGTCCAGCGCATCCAGTCTGCCCATTCCACAGTCCACAAGTCCTGTAAAGCCGCTTGAAAACCCTTTTATCAAAGAGCCGAAGACCAAGAGTTCCCCTCCTCCTGTTAAAAAGGTAAAGAAAACTCCTTTAAAAGAAAAAATAGCGTCAGCCCCCAAGCCAAAATCCACTCCTAAAAAAACAGCGCCCGCTTTAAAAAGTGAAAGCTCCAAGTTTTATATTCAAGTTGGTGCATTCGGAGTTAAACAAAATGCGGATACGCTTGTCAAAAAACTTAAAAGCAAAGGCTTTTCTCCTTCTATTCAAACACAATCAAAGAAATTAAGCCGCTATGTTGTTACAGTTGGAAATTTTGCCAATAAAAAAGCCGGTGCTAATAAGTTAAAAGAACTTACCAGAAAAGGATACGATGCTTCTTATTTCCAGAATTCCAAAAAATCATTCAGCTTGAAAGTTGGTCAATTTAAATCTCTAAAGGATACTCAGAAAGCGCAGGACAACCTGAGCATAAAGGGCTTTCTGTCAGAATCGCACAAGGCTGAAGTTCCTGTAAAAACCTACATGGTTCAACTGGGCGTATTTCCCAACAAAGAAAAAGCACGTATAACCCAGGAAAAGTTGTCCAGAGCAGGATTTTCTAAATCATTTATACGTTAAATACTGACAAAGTATAGCCAATTCTTCTTTTAAATCTATTGCCTTAACGCTGACCTGCTATTTGTTTCAAGTCAAGTGGGTTGATAATTACCTTCCACGTATGGTATCTCTTCACTTCACCTTTTTAATTGGTGAAATACTGATTATCAGGTGAACAAAGAGTTGCCCGGACTAAACACACTTCTGCTGGTTGCTGCCCACAGCTGATGGGTTGCTATTTCCTTCCCACCCTGGTGGGCAATTATCCGCATTTATCCGAGGTATTTATTGCTTGATCTAATAAAAATAGCTGCCGGACTGGCACTTTTATATTATGGCGGAAATTTTTTAGTAACAGGCAGTGTTCGCCTTGCTCGAGTGTTGCAGATAAGCCCTTTTATAATTGGTGCCACCGTTGTCGCTTTTGGAACCTCCGCTCCAGAACTGGCGGTTGCCGTTCTTGCTGCATTAGACGGCACCTCGGAGCTTGCTATGGGCAATGTTATTGGAAGTAATGTAGCTAACATTGGCCTCGTCCTTGGACTTACAGCTCTTATTTCTACTATGACGATCGCACCTGATCGGCTAAATCGGGAGTCACCTCCACTTTTACTGGCATCTCTATTAATTGTTTTGATTGCGTGGAATCTGGAGATTAATCGTTACGAAGGTTTTTTTATGGTTTGCCTTTTGGGACTCTATATATGGAGATCACTCAGCCATAAAGAAGATTTTTCTGGTGAACCGGAAGAAGAATCAAATTTGTTTTCAGGAAAAGGGCCTGCATTCCAGTTCGCGCTTATTGTACTGGGACTGACACTTTTGGTCGGTGGTGCAAAGTTATTAGTCGAAGGGGGTGTAGGGGTAGCCAGAAGCCTGGGAATCAGTGAATGGTTTATAGGCATCACCATCGTTGCTATAGGAACCAGTCTCCCTGAAATTGTTTCATCTGTTATCGCAGCAAAACGAGGACATAGTGAAATGGCGATTGGAAATATTTTTGGAAGTAATATCTTCAACATCCTGATGGTTCTAGGCCTGACAGCAACGATTCATCCGTTGCAGATCAAGGAGCCTATTCAGCCTGACCTGGTTATCGCTACCGTTATCACTATTGTTCTGGTGGCTATGATTGCTTTCGGAAAACATTCATTGGGGAAAGCAAAAGGGTTAGTTTTGCTAATGTTTTATTTTGCTTATATTGGACTAAAAGGCGCAGGGGTTTTATAAAAACTATCAGGCAGGCGGATTAGGCTTTATATTCTTAAACTTCCATAATTGCTGCTTGTAATAGGGGTTATTAGGCTCCAGCTTAATGGCCTCCTGAATTTTTTCCAAAGCTTTATCAGTCTCGCCCCGAACATAATGAATTTCTGAAAGCGTATCTATATACTCAGGCCGTTTAGGGAAAGCTTTCAATGTCTGACTTGACAGATCAAAAGCTTTTTTAAGGTTATTTTTTTTCTTTGCATACAGCCAGGCCAGACGGTTCATAACTTCATAGTTGCCTTTATCAAGTTCATTAGATTTCTCGCAATGCTTGGTGGCAACTGTAAAGTATCCTTTTTTTGTATAAACATTACAAATTGATAAAAAGACTTTAGGGTTATTTGGTTCTTTTTGAGAAACCGGAAGAAGGAGTTCCAGAGATTCATCCAATTCTTTTTTTTCCACCATTGCCAATACCAACCCCATAATAAAATCCGAGTTTTCAGGTTCCTTGTCCAGGGCTTTTTGAAATGAATCTCTGGCTGGATCCAGTTTTTCCCTGGCCAACAACACAATCCCCAATTCATAATGAGAAGGCCCATGAGCAGGGTTCAGAGCAATAGCATTGGACAGCAGAGATTGGGCACGACCCCATTTTCCTTCACTGGAAACCAGTTTACCCAGTTGATAATGGCTGAGAGAGTCCTTGGGGTTTAGCTTTATAGCTTTTTCTAATGCAAGTTTGGCTTTTTGCTTTTCATTCTTGTCAGAATAAATTTTTCCTAAACGCGCTTGCACGACAGGATTTTCTGAGTCAAGAGTCTCCGCGACTTTATAAGTTTCAAGCGACTCATCCAGCAATCCTTTAGTGTAATACCAGTCAGCAATACGAATTTGGGCTTGAAAGTTTTGCGGAAACAAGTTGGCCGCTTTTTTAAATGCCTCCACAGATTCATCTTCCTTACCTGTTTCCAGAAGTAGTTTTCCCAAAGCCAGATGTAAGTCAGGCTTGTCATTTTTAAGGTTTATTGCTTCTTTAATTTCTACAAGAGCCTTGTCATAATTCTTTTGTAATGAGTAGAGTTTACTAAGCGACTCATGAGGCTCATATGCACTTGCATTTAACTCAACACTCATTTCAAGCGATTCACGAGCTTTTTCAAGTTCTTCCTGCCCAAGATACAAAAGACCCATTTTATAAAAAGCTGTTCCACTCTTAGGGTCAATCTCCAGTGCCTGTTTATAGGACTTTACCGCATCCTTTATTTGACCCTTTGAGGAATATACATTTGCCTGTTTTATGCGATATTCAGCATTCGCAGGACTCAAATCAATGGCCCTTTGAAACTGGGCCAATGCATCGTTATAAAGCTTGTCTTCAAAGTAAATATCACCCAGCCCCGCATAAACTTTTGGTTCAACTCGAGAAACGGTCAGCGCCTTTTTCAAAACTGCTTCAGCATCTTCATATTTTTTTTCAGAAAGAAGCCTATAACCTTTTTTAACCAAAGGTCCCAGTCTATCCTCTTTGCTCGGATAAAACCAAGTCAGCCCGGCTATTACTAGAACAGCAATTGCAATACCGGCGGCCTTTTTTACTGGAAAAATAGGTTTTGAATCGGGTTTAGATGTTTTCTCTGGAGGGGATTTGGCAACCTTCACCGATTTAGGAACGGGCCTTTCCAGTGTTTCAATTTCCTCCTTTACGGTTTTTGGGGGCTCGTCGATCATCTTACAACGACCCTCAAAATTGGACCCCTCATCAATGATCAAATGATACGTTGAAATGTCACCGGTCAAACGGCTGTCATTCATCAGGACTACTTTATTTTCGGCAAAAAGGTTGCCCTGAATAAAACCCATATTGGTTACATTACAGGTTTTTATATTGCCAAGGATCTTGCCCGACTTACCAACCACAAAATGATCGGATGAGTAAATCTCCCCTTCATAGTCACCATCAAAGCGAACCGCTCCTTTTACCCAGAGAGTGCCCTTAAGCCTGATTCCTTTTTCAAAATAGGAGTCCATAAGCCAGCAAAGAAAAACAAAAGGTTTATTATCAAGAATGGTCCAAATACTATCAAATAATTGAATATGTTACAAGCAACTAACAAATGCTTTCGGGTCTTTAACCAGGGTACTTTCCGTAACTTTTAGCAGGGAATAATTCTTTCAGGGTTTTCTTCATAATGAAATTCGAGATTAGCTGCAGTTGAAAAATTGATTCATAACTGCTAGTTTAATCACTTTTTATATTTCCCGATGCAATAATTTTCAAACTATTCACTCACTTTTCCAAGGAATACCATGTCCAGAAACCAAGGCCGCGCCCACAATATGTGCCGAAAAGTTAAAGTCGTTAAAAATTACACCATGCACCCGGCAGGTTCAGTTCTCATCCAGATGGGTAATACAAAAGTCATTTGCGCAGCCACGGTAGAAGAAAAAGTCCCTTCCTTCCTCAGGGGAAAAAACAGTGGCTGGGTTACTGCAGAATACTCAATGCTCCCTTCTTCAACCAATGTAAGAAGTCCAAGGGAAGCATCGCGTGGAAAGTTGTCGGGAAGAACACAGGAAATCCAACGTCTCATCGGACGTTCACTCCGCACAGTCATAGACCTTGAAAAACTAGGTGAGCGTACCATCTGGCTCGACTGTGATGTGATTCAGGCTGATGGTGGAACTCGTTGTGCTTCCATAACCGGCGCTTTCATGGCAATGGTAATGGCCCTTAAAAAATTGAAAAAGGAAAAGTTGATTAATGAGCTTCCCATCTTAGATTATGTAGCCGCAATCAGTGTAGGCATTGTCAATAATAAAAAAGTGCTTGATCTGGACTACTCGGAAGACTCAAACGCTGAAGTTGATTTAAATATAGTTAAGACCGGATCAGGAGGATATGTCGAAATACAGGGAACCGCCGAACAGGAACCATTTAATGACAAACAACTGGATGGGCTCCTTAAACTGGCCGATAAAGGCATCAAGGAATTAATAGAACTACAGAAAAAAACCGTCGGCTAACACTCGGCGTGCAGCCAACTTAACTTATTGCACACTGCCCCCACGGCTAGTGGTCACGCCAATTTTCGGGCAACTATCTTCTATTTCACAAACCCCGCAAAATGGTGAGACCGGCTTACAAATGTTCTGCCCGAAACTCACCAATAAATCGTTATATCCCTTCCAATACTTCCGGGGCAATATCTTACGCAATTCAGACTCAGTTTCATCAGGGGTTCCTGTTTTCACATATCCCCAGCGATTGGAAATACGGTGTACATGAATGTCTACACAGATCCCTGGTTTATTGTGCCCCAGAATCATTGTCAGGTTGGCTGTTTTACGCCCTACTCCCTTTAGCTTTAACAAATCCTCCAAAGTGTCAGGAACCTTTCCTTCATAATTTTGCACCAGGTCTTTACATAGTTCTTTAAGGGATCGTGCCTTATTTCGAAAAAACGCAGCAGGATAAATTGCTTTCTCTATTTCTTTGATGGAAAGCTTCATCAATTGATCCGGGGTTTTTGCCAGGCTGAACAAACGGAGTGAAGCAGGTTCAGTGACTTCATCTCGTGTACGCAAACTGATTATGCAACTCACTAATACAGCAAAAGGATCATTCTTTTGACTGATCACGGTCACACTCGGTGTTCGAAAATTACGGACAACCTTTTTTACCTGGGTCAAAACTCTATCAATAGGAAACGCCATGAATTTTCTCTTTGATCAGCTATTTTTGGTCCCTAATCTATTCTTTTATTAGGAAAAAAGCGTTGATTTTGCTACTATAAGGGTTTTTAAAAAACCCCTCCCCATAAAGGTTAGGGTGAACCTCAAACCCGGATTTCAAGAAAATGCAGCATACCATTTCTGTATTAATGAACAACCGTTTCGGTGTTTTGTCCCGCGTATCAGGACTCTTTAGCAGTCGTGGATTCAATATAGAGAGTCTGAATGTTGCTGAAACTTCCGACCCAACCGTTTCCCGCATGACTATTGTCACCCGCGGAGATGATGCCAAAATAGAGCAAGTCACAAAACAACTAAACAAACTGGTTGATGTTATCAAGGTCATTGACCTGACTGAGGAAAGCTTTGTTGACAGGGAGTTGTTATTGATAAAAATGAATGCTGAAGTCCGAGTCAGGGAAGAGATTCTTAGAATTGTGGATCTGTTTAGAGCCAAAGTTGTAGATGTCAGCCCCAGTACTTATACCATTGAGATAACCGGCGATGAAGGAAAAATAACGGGCTTTCTGGATATGTTAACTCCCTTGGGAATTAAGGAAATTGTCCGGTCTGGAAGAATTGCTATTAGTCGAGGAAATAAATCGATCAATTAAACTTGTTTAGTAGAAGGAGATCCATTTTGTCGAAGATTCTTTATAACAAAGATGCGGATATTAAAATCATAAAGAAAAAAACTGTTGCCATAATTGGTTATGGCAGCCAGGGTCATGCTCACGCCAGAAACCTGCATGACAGTGGAGTTAAAGTAATCGTTGGCTTGAGAAAAGGCAGTGCTTTCTGGAAGAGAGCCCAAAAGGATGGGTTGAACGTTATGACCGTTCCGGAAGCTGCCAAAAAAGCAGATATCATGATGATCTTGATTCCTGATGACAAACAAAAGGCCATGTATGAAAATGATATCGAACCGAATTTGAAAAAAGGTATGGCTTTAGCATTTGGCCATGGGTTTAACATTCATTTTGGCCAGATCGTTCCGCCAAAAGATGTCGATGTATTTATGGTTGCCCCGAAAGGCCCGGGTCATTTAGTACGAAGAACCTACGAGCAGGGAGCTGGTGTCCCCTGTTTAATGGCTATTCATCAGAATGTCACCAAAAATGCCAGGAAGATTGCCCTGGCCTATGCCAAAGGCATAGGAGGAACCCGTGCCGGCGTGCTCGAAACCAATTTTAAAGAAGAGACCGAAACCGATCTATTTGGTGAACAGGCCGTATTATGCGGAGGTGTTTCTGAGCTGATTCGCGCTGGATACGATACTCTTGTGGATGCTGGATATAACCCGGACCTTGCCTACTTCGAGTGTCTCCATGAACTCAAGTTGATTGTTGACCTGATTTACGAAGGTGGAATTGGCAATATGCGATATTCCATTAGCACAACTGCCGCATATGGAGATGTAACGCGGGGGCCACGTATTATCACTCAGGAGACCCGTGAAGAAATGAAGCGGATTCTGGGCGAGATTCAAAGCGGTGCCTTCGCTAAGGAATTTATTCTGGAAAATATGGCCAATCGTCCCCTGTTTAATGCCAGATTGGCACAGGATAAAGCTCACCGTATCGAACAGGTCGGAGAAAAGCTCAGAAAAATGATGCCTTTTGTTGGCAAGAAGGTACAGTAAACACCTATGCGAATTCCTATAGCTAAAGAGGGGTATGTATTCATCATTCCCCTCCTTGTTTTAACCTGGGGATTCTGTGCTCTATCCTGGTTCTGGGCCACAGGGTTATTTGGCGGACTTCTCCTGTTTGTCACGTGGTTTTTTCGTGACCCTGAAAGAGTTATACCCGATGACCCTAATGCCATCGTTTCACCCGGGGATGGCAGGATAGTTGAAATAGTCCCAGAACAAGATCCTCTGCTTGAAAATGAAGGGTATACACGGATAAGCGTATTTCTGAATGTGTTTAACGTTCATGTCAACCGTGTGCCTATTGCCGGTAAGATTCAGGCATATCGCTATAATAAAGGGAAATTTTTAAACGCCGCCAGCCACAAGGCCTCATTGGATAACGAACAAAGCGCTATCCTATTGAATAATGGTCATGTTACAATTTTAGTGAAGCAAATTGCCGGTTTGATTGCTCGCAGAATTGTATGCTGGGCAAAAGAAGGTGATGAATTTCAACGTGGACAACGCTACGGCTTAATCCGTTTCGGCTCACGTATGGATGTGTTTGTACCTCAGGGTACAGATATCAAAGTTGCTGTTGGCGATATTGTCAATGGAGGAAGCTCCATCATTGGATATTTAAAATAATATGAAACCCAAAAAAGGCATTCACATCCTGCCAAGTTTGTTCACCACAGGAAATGTGTTTTGCGGATTCTACGCATTTGTAGCGGTATTGAACGAACAGTTTTATTTGGCCGCCTGGGCTATTGTAATAGGTATGATATTTGACGGGTTAGATGGTCGCATCGCCCGACTGACAAAAACCACCAGCGCATTTGGAGAACAATACGATTCTCTGGCAGATATCATTACCTTTGGCATGGCTCCAGCCTTCCTGGCATACTCCTGGGTATTAAAGCCCTTTGGCCGACTGGGTTGGATGGCGGCTTTCCTGTTCTTATTATGTGCCGCTTTGAGGCTGGCCAGGTTCAATGTCACCAAATCTGAAGTCCGCAGCCAACACTTCATAGGCCTGCCAAGCCCCGCCGCGGCAGTGGTGGTAGCATCTATTGTTATTGCGTTTGAAGATCTTTTTGCCACGCGCATGAATCCTTTTATCATGGTAATGGTGGTTTATACTCTGGCGTTTCTCATGGTCAGCAATATAAAATACCCTGCCTTCAAGCAGTTAGAATTTAAAAAACGGGTGGTTTTTTCCCGCTTTCTATTCGTGATATTATTCATTTATGTTCTTGCGACCATACCCAGAGTTGCATTGTTCATTCTTGGCATCAGTTATGCTGTTATAGGTCCAATTAGTTTATTGTTGGCTAATAAAAAAGTGGAGTCTGAATCCAACGAGACATCCCCTCCTCCAATAAACAACCACTAAGCGAGAATAGATATGTCATGGATTGATAAAATCAAGGCCGGAATCGGCGGAAAAAAAACCACCAAAGATGAAGATCTCTGGGTCAATTGTAAAAAATGTAAAGAACAGATTTTTATCGCCGAGCTGGAAGACAACCTCAAGGTCTGCCCTCACTGTGATTACCATTTCCGGTTAGAGACTCGACAAAGAATACATCAGCTCCTGGATCAGGATACGTTTACAGAATATGACCAGACCCTTGCCTCCTCTGATCCTTTAAAGTTCAAAGACACAAAAAAATATAAAGAAAGAATCAAGTCATCGGCAAAAAAAGGACTCTCCAATGACGCGATCATTACCGGCTCCGGATCAATAGAAGGACTACCCGTTGAACTCTGCGCTTTTGACTTCAGTTTCATGGGGGGAAGCATGGGTTCGGTGGTGGGTGAAAAAATTACCCGAACTATAGAACGCGCTATTGAAAGCAATTCAGCTCTAATTATAGTAAGCTGTTCTGGTGGTGCCAGAATGCAGGAGGGAATCTTTTCTCTAATGCAAATGGCAAAAACCTCTGCCGCTCTCAGCAAGTTGAGCAACAAAAAAATTCCCTATATCTCTATCTTGACTGACCCGACCATGGGCGGTGTCTCTGCAAGTTTCTCCATGCTTGGAGACATAATTCTTGCAGAACCAGGAGCTCTGGTTGGATTCGCGGGCCCCCGTGTGATCGAACAGACTATTAAACAGAAGCTACCCGCAGGATTCCAAAGAGCTGAATTTTTGCTGGATCACGGTCTCATCGACAACGTAGTACACCGTAAAGAATTGAAATCCACCCTCGCCCATTTGCTCAGGTTATTACAAAACAAACCTGAAGAAGAGACTAAGCCCGAATCAGAAAACCCTGTCCTCACAAAACCTCCGGAACTACTGGGAGCCTAATCACCAGGCGTAGGGCCAGAAACAATAGCATTAGCAGACTGTAAATAATCTTCTAGACTTGATAAATCCTTAACCCCTTGAGGTTATTTTTTAGAAGAAGCTTATCGATTTCTTTTTGAAGTCAGGCAGGGCTTGGAAGCATCGTTGTTAATACCGATGTACTAAGCATAACCGGTGATCTCAAAGGGACACTGGTAAACAATGAATCCTGAATTCCGCAGCAAATATTAACGCCTTTTAACAGCCCAGGCTATGGACAGCGTCTTCAATCGACATGGCAATACAGGTGAAGATAGGAGTATCTTCTTTCACATACCGGCTTCCTTCTGTTTCCCTCAGTTCCTGAACCAGATCTAGAAAATCATCAGGAGAATTGGACTCGAAAGCAACAACAAATTCGTAATCGTCAATACCAAAACAATAGGTCGTATTCAATTTAACGGAAGGATATTTGTTGCCGACATAAATATGCTCGTCCATGATTCCCTGTCGGGTGAACTGTGTCAGCAGATACCATTCTCGTGTCTTGACGAAAGGGTAAATGAAAAGATATTTCGCCTTGCCCGGAATAATGTGAGTACGGTCTTCTTCGTGCTCGGGATTTATGAAGTCCATATACATCGACCGCTTGGTCATGGAAAGATAAGAATACGGTGTATGCAGATATCTTCCCAACCCGGTCTGCATAAGCTTGGTGGTCATTGTCTGGAACTCTTCAAGAGAGTAAGAGATGCGCCAGGTCATTATATCAACATCACCACGCAGGCCGACCATTGAGTAACACAGTAAAATCATATCGGAACTGTTATCGTATTCTTCAAGCACATCAATAAACTCTTTCATACCCTGATCGCGTTCATCTTTGGGCAGTCGGCGAAATGCCGGATCGAGTTTATAGAAAGTGAAACTTATGTATTGACGTTGGACGGGGTTTTCATCACTGGAAGCTTTCTGCTCTTCTGCTTTCTTTTTACGAGCCTGCTCCATAGCTTCGCCTTCACGTTCCTGGCGAGCCTTGGAGACAACAATGTCATCAACTATTGTGATGCCTTTATCTTTGGCATATTGTTCAATGCCACGCACCACACTTTTGCGGACGAAAAATGGCACGTTAGTCATACGGCTCTGGGCTTCATCGGTCCATTCCAACTCAAGCGCAGGCATAAAATCTTCCAACTCTTTGTCGTCAATACTCATATGTTTATTCTCAATTAATAAAATGGTTTTTGGAAAGTCTTATTATATCTAAAACTGATTGGAAATCAAAGCTTAAACCGGCTTGCTGGTAGTTATAGTCATTTACCATAATCTGGTCAATATCTCTCACCCGGATACAGGTTTTTGAATGTTTACCAAATTATTGTCCTAACCAGAGTTCCAATCATCATATCTCAGGCAATTATCATGGGGTCATCTCTGTAATACTCAGGTTTTTTCCATATTCAGCTTGTCTAGAGAGCATATTATGCCTTTTCACCTAGCGGGTACATAAATTGAGACCTAAATTACTATTGAGGAAAATGCTGAACGATTTAGAGGTACTCGAAATGGACTCAACCGTCACTTATTCAAATGCTCAAAGCTTTATAGATCTCGAAAATGAGTTTGGGGCGAACAATTATAAGCCTCTTGATGTAGTTCTGGCCCGGGGCCAGGGCGTCTGGGTCTGGGATGTGGAAGGTAATAAATATCTGGATATGCTGGCATCGTATTCTGCCCTCAACCAGGGGCACTGCCATCCCCGCATCATGAATGCCCTGATCGAACAAGCCCAAAAGCTTACCCTGGTTTCCCGGGCTTTCCGGACTGACCAATTGGGGCTTTTCTACAAAGAAATTTGTGAAATGACCCATTCACACTGTGTATTGCCCATGAATACGGGTGTCGAGGCTGTTGAGACCGCCCTCAAAGCCGCCCGTAAATGGGGTTACAAAATTAAAGAAATCCCTGATGACTTGGCCGAAATCATTGTCTGCGCCAATAACTTCCATGGCCGGACCACCACCATCGTCGGGTTTAGCTCTGAATCACAATATAAAGACGGGTTCGGTCCTTTCGCACCCGGATCATCACCATCCCCTTCGGGGATGCGGAAGCTCTTGAATGGGCCATCACTCCAAACACCGTTGCCTTTCTGGTGGAACCCATTCAGGGCGAAGGGGGAATCATAGTGCCACCTGCCGGTTATCTGAAAAAAGCTAGCGAAATTTGTGACAGGCATAATGTCCTGCTCATTCTCAATGAAATTCAAACAGGACTGGGCAGGACCGGAAAACTTTTTGCCGAAGAACATGAGGGTATCGAATCTGACCTCACTTTAGTAGGTAAAGCTCTTTCAGGCGGAGTCAATCCCGTGTCCGCCGTGCTCTCCAACAAAGAAGCCCTCTCTGTTTTTGAACCGGGTGACCACGGCAGCACCTATGGGGGCAATCCACTTGCCTGCGCTGTTGCGCGCGAAGCCCTTAAGGCCATTGAAGACAAAAATCTTATTTAAAAATATATATTTATTTTTCATTACCTTAAGTAATTAATGAAGAATATTATCTCCCCCTACGTGAAAGAAGTTCGGGGTAAAGGATTGCTTATCGGTGTAGAGTTGAAGAAGTCTGCCGGAGAAGCGAGGAAGTTCTGCGAAGCATTGATGGAAAAAGGCATCCTCTGCAAAGAAACCCATAAACACGTGATCCGTTTTGCTCCGCCACTCGTTATTACGAGAGAAGAACTCGATTGGGCTCTTGAACGGATTGAAACTGTTTTAAAGTGATCGCTCCATATTCTACCTGGGTCAAATTTTTGTTCGCTGTATAGTCTCAACACCACCTGCAATATCAGTATCTATCCGATCCAGCTTTTTGTCTCTGCGGTAGGTAGAAAGATTGCCCATGAAATGGATGTTGGACTGGGGACAAATCCAGCCTTCTCCAGAATTAATCCAGCACTCATCTTCCACCCACTCCTGCGCTTCTTCTTCTGTTTCGCAATAGTCGCCATTCTGAAGACAATCTGAAGCGACTTTAGAATGGCACTCCACCGAAAATTGATTGTCTTTTTTGATGATCAACAGGGTTGCCTTTCAATAATTGGAAATATTCTTACCGGCTGAGCTTGTTTATTTTAGCAAGTTTTTACAATTTTGTAACCCGACACCTCCAATAGTGGACTTTGCGATATCCCCTTCCGAAAATTTCGTGGGTGAGGGGGGATCTTTTATGAACCCCTCTTCCCCGAAGAGGGGCTGGGGTGATTTTCGTCATGGCGAGCCACCAGGCGTTAGGCTAGTGGTTAGTTGAGGTTGGCACGGCAGTTTGCAATATAGGTCCGGTTGATTTGGGCATAAGGCTGGATTTCAAGAGCCTTCTGGAAGCTGCGAATTGCCTCCTCGAATCGTTTCAGTTCAAACAGACACAGCCCCAGCCCATTGAGAGCGCCAAAATGGTGAGGGATTCGTTTCAAAACTTCTTCGCATTCTTTTATGGACTCATCGTATTGTCCCATGAGAAACAGGAGAGTAGCGAGTTTGTTGTGAGCTTCGGCGAATTCGGGGCATTTCTCAACAAGGGTTTGCAACGCGATCAACGCCTCATCGTGCTTTTGCCGATCCATCAACTCCGTTGCCTCATTCAAGTCACGTTCCAGTTCAGCGCCCTCCTGTCGATGCCAGATGATCCATAGTTCACGGGTCGCATTCTCCCGTGTGGTCGGGTCTTCACTCTTCAAATCTTCCAGTAACTGCTCGGTATTATCCAAAGTTTATTTACTCCTGGACTTTCTGCGGGTTGTTTTTCTGGTCACAAACGTATTACTTTTCTTATGCGTTTCCAAGTTCGTTCCCCAGTGAATTTCCTTCTTCATTTTTTTGAGCCGGGGGATGTGCTTTGAACAATGAATATAGGCTTCTTCTATTTCAACGACCACCCAGCACTCCGCTTTAAGCCCCCCTCCTTTGGGAATATTTTTCTTAAGGTCATCCGGTACCAAACCACTAATTGCCTGGTCCATAAATATCCGAACTTTGCCATTTACATGCAGACCAACCGTGCTGTCAAAAAAGTCAACGAATATCATTCCAACATGAGGGTTTTCCATGATGTTCCCCATACTGGCGAAGACTCCATTGCCCCTGTACTCGGGGAACGCCAGGGTTTTGTCATTGATAACCCGAACCCATCCCGGTGGACCGTTTCTAAAAGAGCAGTCGCATTCACCGTTCGCGTCAGAAGTGGCAATGCAAACGATTTCCTGATTGGAAATAAACTCGCACATCTCAGGGTTGAGATGATCCAGCATCTGATTTTTATAGAAAGCCTGAGCCTTCTTCGCAGTGCCGAGCTTTTTTTGCAGTTTATGTTCCCCTTTGGAACCCGGTAGCTTCATAAATTTAACCTCGATAATTTCAAATACACTGTTAAATATCTCTTCCACTCTTCAACTCATAAAGAAGAAATATGTAATATTATCCCGCAGAACTGAAAGTGGGAAGGGTTGCCAGTTTTTTCCATTTGTTGAAGTAATAGCGGATTCGACCGTCTCGGGTTGGATAAATTTTCTCATACTTCACTTCCCCGCCCTCTTCTTTTTCTACAATCACGATTTTCTTATCCAGCAATTGGGTCGATTTTGCAACGTACAAAAAGTTATAAGGCTGGTCTCTTGCGATCATACGGTGAAGCTCGTGCGCCATTTTGACCTGCTTTTCCCGGTCGTATTCTCTGCGGATTCTTGTTATCAGCCTGTCCGCCTCGTCATTCTTATAGCCGACAAAGTTCAGTTGTCCGGGTCCTGCCTGACTTGAGTGCCAGATCTGGTAGAGGTCCGGGTCGATGCCCATGCTCCACCCCAACACCAGCGCGTCAAATTTAAGAGCATTGACAAAATCTTTCAGGAATACCGCCCACTCGAAAAGCTGCGTGTTGCATTTGATGCCAATCTTCCTCCAGCTTTCCTGGGCAATGGTGAGAATGTTTTTACGCACGGGGTTTCCACTGTTTGTGATCAGATTGAACTCAAAAACTTTTCCATCTTTTTCCAGCCAGCCATCGGCGTTTTTCTTCCACCCTTTGGCGTTCAAGATTTTAAGCGCTCCCTCCGGGTCGTAAGGTAGAGATTTGACATCAGGGTCGTACCATTCTGTGATTTTCGGGTAGGGTCCTGTCACCCTTTCCCCCTCTCCATAAAGAATGTATTGAATGATCGGGTCGATGTCGATGGCCATGCCAAGTGCCACACGTATATCTTTATCTTTAAATAAAGGCTTACGCAAGTTATAGCCAATGTAGGAGTAGAAATAGCCCAGACTGGAAAAGCTTTGATATTTATCGTCAGTTGAAAACCGGGCCACCTGGTGGGGTTGCACGGAATAATTATCAACCGCCCCGGCATAAAATTCCATCTCCTGCGTCAAAGAGTCTGGAATAATGCGCATGACATATTCTTCGTATTCCGGTGCTCCCTCCCAGTAATGTTCGTTTCGGGCCAGTCGTATATGTTCGTCGGACTTCCACTCTACGAATTTGAACGGCCCAGTACCAATTGGATGGCGATTGAAATTGCTGTCGCGCAAACCAAAAACTTCAGGGTCCCGACCTCGTTCCCCGGCTTCTTCAACCAGCTTCTCCCTTGTTAGCAGGTGTTCTGGCAGAATGCCCATGGACCAGGAGTTTATGGCTGGCGAAAAAAGGCGTTTATAAGTGAAACGAATTTTATGCGGCCCCAGAACTTTTGCGTTTTTTACCGGCTCGTAATCGGATTTTCTAGGTGATGTGCCTTTAGGATCGATGATTGATTCAAAAGTAAACAAAACATCGCCAGAGTCAAACGGATGACCATCGTGAAAGGTCACATCTTTTCTCAGGTCAAACACGATCACCGGGTTATGTTCTGTCAACGGCAATATTTGTCTGTAATATTCCTGAAGTTTTTTCTGATGTTGCGGTTCTTCGGCATGGATGAATTTATCGTAGGGGAAGTTTGTAAAATAGCCTTCGCCCAACCACTGCCTGATGGGAACAAAGAAATCCTGATCAATTTTTTCCAGAGTGAATTTCAATCTGGGTGGCTGGTGGACTGTGTAAGGAATCTGTTTTAAATCTTTGTCAGAACCAGAAAGTTTAATCACTCCCTGTATGGTTTTTCCAGGAATAACTTCTACGGAACGCAGGTTTTTAGCCCATTCAGTATTTTTACCTATTGCTTCAACAAGGCTATCGGGCCAGTCCGATTTGCTGTCCGCAAACTTGCCTCCGGGCAAAAAAGAAGATGTGTTAAGTGTCAGCATTGCCTCTTCAAACTGAACCCAGGACTTTGCAAGTCTTGGGCGATATTTTAGGTTCTGATCAAGATCAATCAGACCGTCAAAAACCAACTCATTTATGGAACTGGATGAGGTATCAGCGCTTAAAGTGGGGTTCAGTATATGTGCATCGCCGCTGGAGCCCTGTACATACTTAACCAACCGTACGGGGTTACCAACCGCCTGCTTATCGTAAGTGGGCACCCAGAAAAAAGACTGCGACAGAAACAGGATCAACAGGACAGGCATATAGATGAGAATTTTTTTGACAATCATATTAAAATCATATCAAATCAGTAGAGAAAAAAGGCTTATTTTTAACACGAAAACAGCCGAAAACATAAACGGGCCTGCATATGATAAGCCCTTTTTTATCAATATGAAGGAATCTATTGTCTGGTGCGACTTTCAAATTGGGGGGTTTTCCAAAAAAATTCTTGACTTGCTCTGTAATTGACTATAATTTGAAGCACCTTTTCAGGAGCTTTACTCTGGCGGGCCTTTAACGCAAATAACTTAATTTAGCGAATAACTATATAGTTCAATATCTTTTAGATCATTAACCATTTAGAAGGAAAATCAAGATGGCAACAATTATCACTGACGAATGTATCAACTGTGGCGTATGTGAACCGGAGTGTCCTAACACGGCGATAACCGAAGGCGAAGATTTCTATGAAATCGAACCCGATCTCTGCACAGAGTGTGTAGGATTCCATGGTGAAGAAGCCTGTCAAGAAGTATGCCCTGTTGATTGTTGTATTCCAGATGAAGATAAAAGGGAAACGGAAGAAGAGCTGCTGGTTAAAGCCCAGAAAATCCATCCGGATGAAACTTTCCCGGCTTTAGATGAATTAACCAACGAAACTTCCCTTTTCCGCAATCCAGACCGGAAAAACGCCGGACTGTAATATCAAAAGCATTTGGGCTCTGGTCTTGGGCAAGTCCCACCAGGGCCCGTTTTTTTGCTCTCGGATAGAAGAGTAAAGACCAGTCCTTGACATCACAATCCATATCAGTGATAGTCACAGTCAATCAGTATTATTGCGGGGTGGAGCAGCCTGGTAGCTCGTTGGGCTCATAACCCAAAGGTCGTCGGTTCAAATCCGGCCCCCGCTACCAAATAGAATAAGGGGTTAGCTTGATAAAGCTAGCCCCTTTTTTATTGGAAAATGAAACATTTGTCAGCAATTTGGCAATTTACGTTTTTGAGCGGCGAACATTTATAACCTCCATGGATATCAGGAGGTAATAAGGTTAGGAAAGTATTTTCTGAGAGTTTAATTACATTTATTGTCGTTGCCTAAGTCTAAAGATAACTATATAGTGTCACATATTATTAGTAAGTTAATACTTGGAGAGAAGTTTTTAACTTATGGATACTTTGCAAAATATTAAATATTTTGATGAGCTCGAAATATTTAAAAACTTTACTAATCAAGAAAAATCAGAAATTGCAAGCTTCACCCAAAACTTTGTTTCGTGCCGCAAAGGTGATTTAATTCTCCAGCAGGAGTCCAACGACCCTTCCCTATATATTATCCTTGATGGTCAAGTAGTATTAAAAAAAATGAGCAAAAGGATGTGGAAATTGCGACTCTCCTACCTGGTTCCATATTTGGCACGATTCCATCACTCCCGGTCACCCCGCGCAATAAGAACGTCATTGCATTAAGTAACAGCCTGGTCCTTAGGATCGACAGACCAATATTGAAGACGTTGAGCCCAACCATTATCAATAAGTTTAACTTTGAATTCATAAATATTTTATTCCGCCGAGTGGCAGAAATGAATGTGAGAATTTCACGAGAAAGAAGTGAGGTGAGGAATATAGCCCGTAATTACGGGATAATCAAAAGTGAGCTCGACAAATCACCCGCCCTGCCAAAAGAGATTCGCATCGCATCTAACTTATTGTATGAACAGCTGAAAAATTTCCAGAACCCAACGAAATAACTAAAGAGATGAATACTTGATAAAATGAAATTAGTTCCCCAATCCTCCACCAGTGCTTTTTATTGCACATCCGAACTTTGTTTTCCTGCCGAATCCAGTAATTTTAATCCCTACTAAATAGAGCCCACTTTAATGAAATACATGAGATTGGGGATTCTACCCACTTCGCGTCATAATTAAAATGTAATGCCTTAGCCGTTTGGCTAGAAGAGTTATTGAAGAAAGCCTTTGTAAAATTGAAAATAATTGACCTTGGCAGGTAAATTTAAGTTAAAATTACACGCAATTTTTGAATTTCAAAATTTACTTGATGAAGTAATAAATGAGGTAAGTTTTAGGTTTTTAAATTAAAGTCTTAATTAGAAATAACGTAACAGCTTACTGTTAAAAATTCGAATTGAAATATGGCAATTAATCCATTACATAAGGCATTTTTCACGGCAAGATGATTAGAAAAGTTCTATATTATGGATCAAACTTCAATTTCATGGCAAGAATGGCAGAAATTAAAATTAAAGTAACTAAATTCCAGAATATAATTGGAGGTTCATGGATTAGAAACCCATAAATCAACCAGCACATTACTCCCACACCAAATATTGAAAACATCCCTAACGAAAGGTCAGAAGCTGATCTGCTTTTCCAGGTTTTTAAAACCTGAGCCATAAAGGAAACAGTCGTTAAAAATCCTGCAAAATAACCCAGCATAACAGTTCCGGTCATATCCATCCTTTCAAAATTTTAGTTTAATTGTTTCGAATCAAATAAAATCCGCCCAGAAGTAACAAGATCCCAAAGATTCGGACAATATTGATTTTTTGCATAGGAAAACCCAGCCAACCGAAATGATCGATCAAAACAGAAGCAATCAATTGCCCCACAAGCAATATACCTACCAGAGCGAGCGCGCCAATTTTAGGTCCGGCAATAATTGAACCCAGCACAACTGCAGCGCCAATTAAACCTCCACCCCAGATCCAGACAGGCATAACAGCTACCTGACCAATAGGAGGGACAGGTATTCTCAATATTACTGCGCTTGCAATGAGACATAATGTACCCACAGAAAAAGAAATCAACGCCGCAAGCAACGGGTTATTGGTATGCCGGGCCAGTTCCGCATTTATGCCGACTTGAACCGGCAACATGAATCCTAATACAAAGACTAGAGAAGCATAAAGATAGCTCATATAAATCTCACATTTTCATAATTTTTATTTCAAACCTTTCATTACGACTTTAGTATTCCTCAGCCAATTCTTCTGCCAATTCAATAACAAGTTTTAAAACGCCAATAAGACGCAAGCGGTCTTCATCTTCCAAGTCTTTCAGCGTGTCTTCATAACCGTATTCGATCAATTGTTTTTTTCGAGCCGGGTCAGCATCCAGTTCACTTAAACATTCAAATTCTTCCCTGGCTTGAGCAGCAACTTTTTCAAAGTTTTCAGGGCCATGAATATATTTATATGTAATAGAGTTTTTTGGAAGTGACTTGGATAAATCAGTTAAAATGGGATGTGTATAAGAATTCATGATATATATAGGGTATAAAAAAATAAATATGGGCCTTAGGAGGCATATTAAATTAACTTATGTATTATACGGTAATATCATTTCCAAGGCTTTTCCATATTAACTTAAAGGACTAAATTAAATGATGACTCGAGGCACTGCATTAAATCACAATGAATTCATGCAGGGATTGATCAAAAGAAATCCTGGCGAAGTTGAATTTCATCAGGCTGTTGACGAAGTAGCTACCAGCGTGATTCCATTCATCAACGAAAACCCCAAATACATCGAAAATCAAATTCTTGAGCGAATGACCGAGCCGGACCGGACTATTATTTTTCGGGTATGCTGGCAAGACGATAAAGGTAATATACGTACCAATCGTGGTTACAGAGTCCAGTTCAATAATGCCATTGGACCTTACAAAGGTGGCCTTCGCTTCCACCCCTCTGTCAATTTAAGCATCCTCAAATTCCTGGGTTTTGAGCAAACTTTCAAGAATAGCTTAACTGGCCTTCCAATGGGTTCTGGCAAGGGTGGTTCAGATTTCAACCCAAAGGGAAAATCGGAACGTGAGATTATGCGGTTTTGTCAGGCTTTTATGACAGAATTGTCAAAACATATAGGAGAAAATATAGATGTCCCTGCCGGAGATATTGGTGTAGGCGCAAGAGAAATTAGCTACATGTTTGGTCAATATAAGCGCTTACAAAATGAATTCACTGGAACTCTAACGGGTAAAGCAATTGAGTTTGGTGGAAGTTTGATAAGAAAAGAAGCTACTGGATATGGTTGTGCTTATTTTATGGAAGAAATGCTTAAACATATTCAGGATTCCATAAGTGAGAAAAGTTGCATTGTCTCAGGATCAGGAAACGTTGCTCAGTTTTGTGCTCAAAAAATAATAGATTTAGGTGGTAAGGTTCTAACTTTATCAGATTCCTCTGGTTTTATTTATGATCCTGATGGCTTAAATGATGAGAAGCTAAATTTCGTCATTGACTTAAAAAATAACCGGAGGGGAAGAATTTCAGAATATGCAGAAAAATATAAAGTAGAATTCCATAAAGGCAAAAGACCTTGGGTTGTGAAGGCAGACTTGGCATTTCCCTGTGCAACTCAAAATGAAATTGAATTGTCTGATGCGGAAAACCTTATTAAGAATGGATGTAAGGGTGTGGCTGAAGGTGCTAACATGCCAACAACAATGGAGGCGATTGAGGCGTTAGATCAGGCTAATATTATGTTTTCGCCAGGAAAGGCTTCTAATGCAGGAGGGGTTGCTGTTTCTGGACTTGAAATGACCCAAAACAGCATTCGTCTTTCATGGCAAAGAGACGAACTTGATGATCGACTCAAGAATATTATGCGTGACATTCATCAACAGTGCGTCAACTATGGAACTGAAAAAAAACATATAGATTATGTAAAAGGTGCAAACCTGGCAGGATTTGTTAAGGTTGCCGAAGCTATGGTGGCTTATGGCGTAATCTAATTGATTAGCAAATAAAAAAGGTTTTCGATCTATATTCAACCAAGTTAAATCAAATTCAGGATAAGACACTATGGCTTCTAAAAGTTCATCATTTGATATTGTTTCAACAACCGATATGGCGGAGGTGCAAAATGCCTGCAACCAAACAATGCTTGAAATCAGGCAACGGTTTGATTTCAAGGGGAGCAAAAGTGAGGTAGAACTGGATTCCAAAAAATCCCAGGTCGTAATTCTTGCAGACGATGCACACAAACTTAATTCCGTTGTTGATATTCTGCAAAGCAAATTGATAAAAAGAAAAGTATCAATTAAAGCATTGGATTATGGAAATGTAGAATCTGCCTCAGGAGATACCGTACGACAGACGATTTCCATCCAGCAGGGAATCCCACAAGATAAAGGCAAGGAAATTATTAAATATATTAAAGGTCTGGGTTTTAAAAAAATGCAGGCCCAGATAGCTGACGATCAGGTGAGAGTATCAGCAAAAGATAAAGACGACCTGCAATCGGCCATAGCAAGCTTGAAGGCAAAAGACTTCGGCATTGACATGTCTTTCACCAACTACCGTTGATCCAACCTCCTCATAAATCAAAACTGCTCAACTGCAATAATCAGTGCAGTCATGTAACACCTAAGAGTTCCAGAACTTTTGCAGCCAACAACTTGCCACTGGACTCTCCAAATGCCGTTACAATTTTATTCGAACATGTCAGGGGTTCTTCAACAACATAAGCTCCAGCTTCCTTCAGTTCTTGATTACATTTTTCATGATTTGTATCAGCGACTTCATGACCGGCAAGCAACCCGGCACGGACCAATGAAATCACTGATATTCCCAAAGCCCCCACAATTTTACCGGCTCTATAGTGGTCCGTTATAATTTGAGGAAGAATCGGGTCATTCCAAATAGAGCTTTTTGCGCCCTTCCCTCCAACCACCACCACCGCATCATATTTTTTATTCGGTAAGAATCTTTTATCCCAGTCCACCAATATTCCATCAGGAGTGACTTTTGTTTTCATTTCTCCGACCGCTTCAGAGCCTGACTTAGAAAGGGTAACAGTTTTAACCGACGCCGCTTCAAATACAGAATTTAATTCTGACAATTGCTGATCACAGAAACGGCTTTGAGGAATAACAATCAGGACAATCAGATTTTCAGCATCCATAAGCTATTCTCACTCGGGGCCTTCATCGCCATAAAAATCGTTAAAGAACAGAGTTAGATTTGCAAATGTTCTTACATTCATGCTTTATAATCTCAAGTGAGTATTATCTAATATTTTTAAGGAGTCTATATGCCTATCCTGATGACAGCACGTTACCAAGTCAAACCCCATGCTATCGACCGGTGTAAAAAAGCAATTAAAGCTTTAGTTGAACATGTCAAGGAAAACGAGAAAGAAACTCTTTTTTATATAGCACAACAGGAAAAATTGAATCCCTACGCCTTTTTACACGTCATGCTATTCAAAGATGAAGTGGCTTTGACCCTGCACCGATCATCCCAAGCCGCAGAAAATTTTGTCAGAGCTTTATATCCTGAAACTATCGACCCGCTGGAGTTTAAGGAATATGATATTACCGCCACAAATCTCAATCTTTAATACAGCCGATTACTCATTAATTTCTTTCAAGAGGCCTGCCATTCGCTCAAGATCATCTTTAAGACCTTCCGGGGGAAGTGCCAAATCAGAATCAGTAGGATTGAGGGTATCCGCCATTGATTCTGAAGATTCACTATTTTTGCTGTTTAAAAAGAATTTACGCAACTGATAATGGCTGTCGACCCTTATCCAGCTTTTCCCATCACCCGAAAGTTCATCGGATCCAAGTAAAGCTTTTTTCCTGATAAACGTGATCAGGTTCTCAGTGGGCACATTAGAGACTTGTTTGCTTCCCCGACGAATCATCACTACCTTTAAAGGTTTCGTAGTCATTAGGAGATAAAGAAATTAAAGAGTATTTGTAGACGGGTCTGGCCTTGAACCTTCACTGAATAAATCGATCACCATTAAGGCAACACCCATTGTTATGCAGGAATCGGCAATATTAAATGCCGGAAAGTGGTGCCCATTGATAAAAAGATCAACAAAATCTATCACCTCACCATGAAGGCTCCTGTCAATAAGATTACCAATCGCCCCACTGAATATAAGAATCAAACCAATCTGAACCATTTTCTTTTCTTTAGGGGTTTGATGAAATATCACCAGGATAGCAGTAATGGCAATGGTCGATATTGTTATGAACATCAGCGCCTTATACTCAGACTGTTGACTGGCAAATAGCCCAAATGCAACTCCGGAATTGCGAATATGTGTCAGGTTGAAAATACCCTCAATGACTTCTACCGAATAATTAAGAGGAATATGAAGCGAAACCATGAGCTTGGTATATTGATCGATCACGATCAATACTCCAGACACAATTAATAGCGACAAATATTTATTCCTCACCATTGTCAAGCTCCTGCCGCATGGAGGTGACTTTCACAACGCAAACAAATCTCACCATTGGTTTTGCCAGCCTGCGTATCAGGCAAAAAATAGTTCCAGCACCTCTCGCATTTCTTTCCAGGATGCATTTCTGAAAATACTTTTAGCCCGGGAAGAGACTCGCTCTCATATACGTTTTCATTAGAGTCCAGGCTATCAACCAAGTTCACTTCTGAGACGATAAAAATATATTTTAATTCGTTTGAGGAGTTTGCAATGATCTTCCTAAACTTATCGGGAACCACCAACTTGACTATCGAATCAAGGGAATGACCTATTACCTTCTCTCTCCTGCTTTTTTCCAATGCCTTGCTAACCTCCCCTTTCAAATCAACCAGAAACTGCCATTTTTCTACAAGCCCCTCATCAAAACTCACATCAACAGGAGCATCAAATTGAGAAAGATGAACACTTTTTTCATTCACCCATTTCCCGGGGAGGTATGACCAGACTTCTTCAGAAGTAAAACTTAAAATGGGAGCCATTAAACGGACCATCCCCATTAAAAGAATGTGCAAAGCAGTTTGGCCCGAGCGTCTTCCAAGAGATTTAGGCGGATAGGTATATAACCTGTCTTTGATAATATCCAGATAAAACGCGCTCAATTCAACAATACAAAAATTTGAAAACGAATGATAAAACACATGGAATTCGTAGTTGTCATAAGCGGTTAATATTTTATCCCTCAAGATATTAAATCGATAAATAATGTACCGGTCCAATTCAAGCATTTCTTCGACGGGCACCCGGTCTTCATCGTGATTGAAGTCGTGAAGGTTTCCCAATAAATACCGGAATGTATTTCGAATTTTTCGATAAGATTCTGTCAGTCTTTTTAGAATCTCATTTGAAATGCGAATGTCTTCACGATAGTTTTCTGAAGCAACCCAAAGGCGGAGTATCTCCGCACCATACTGGTCAATGATTTTTTGAGGAGCAATCACATTGCCGGCGGATTTGGACATTTTCCTACCCTTCCCATCCACCACATAACCATGAGTCAAGACCGATTTATAGGGCTCTTTGCCCCTTGTTCCTATTGATTCCAAGAGAGAGCTATGGAACCAGCCTCTATGCTGGTCACTTCCCTCAAGATAGAGATCAGTCGGCCAGTGCAGATCTGGATCATTTTCGACAACAGCCGCGTGGCTGACACCAGAGTCAAACCAGACATCCAGTATATCTGTTTCTTTGGAAAAATCTTTCCCTCCACATTGACAAGTTGTCCCTTCCGGCAAGAGATTTTCAGCATCAAACCAAAAGTCTGCTCCGTGTTTTTCCACCCCATCTGCAATCCGCTCGAATAATTCTCTGGAATTAATAAACTCCCCACAATCATTACAGGTGAACAAGGTAATTGGAACACCCCATGCCCTTTGCCGTGAAACACACCAGTCAGGACGGTTCTCTATCATGCTGTATATCCGATCTCTTCCCCACTGAGGAATCCACTCTGTACGGTCTATTCCTGCCAGGGCGCTCTTACGCAGATCCTGTTTATCCATCGCAATGAACCACTGATTCGTTGCCCTGAAAATAATGGGCTGACGGCAACGCCAACAATGCGGGTAGGAATGTTTAATATCTACAGAACAAATTAAATAACCATCCTGCCTGAGTTTTTCAATTATCTCAGGATTAGCTTTCCTGACGAACATACCACCAAAATGTTCTAACTCTGACACAAAAACTCCCGCGCCGTTAACCGGATTATAGGGTTCCAATCCATATTTCAGACCGACAATATAATCGTCCTGCCCATGACCCGGGGCGGTGTGTACACAACCCGTTCCCTGCTCCAGAGTTACATGATCCCCAAGAATGACTTTTGATTCTCTATCTATAAAAGGATGGCGGCAAACAGCATTTTCCCATTCCCCACCTTTACAGGAAGCTAATATTTTATAATCCGTCAGCTTCCATTCTTCTACCAGTGAAGATAAACGGTCTTCGGCCACAATATAAATATCTTCGTCATGGCTGACTGCGACATAGACAAATTCGGGATGCAGGGAAATGGCAAGGTTCGCAGGGAGTGTCCATGGGGTCGTGGTCCAGATAACCATGGATAAGTTTTCTAACCCTGCCATACTTTGAGGCGCTCCTGATTGAACCGGAAACTTGACATAGATTGATGGCGAGGTGTGGTCTGCATGCTCAACCTCGGCTTCTGCCAAAGCAGTTTGGCAGGAGGTACACCAATGAACAGGTTTCAATCCTTTATACACAAGCCCTTTTTCTACAAACTTACCAAACTCGCGAACTATTGTTGCTTCGTAGGAGTAGTTCATAGTCAAATAAGGATTTTCCCAATCTGCAAGCACTCCCAACCTTTTAAACTCTTCTTTCTGAATTTCGACAAACTCTTCTGCATAAACCCTGCACTGCTTGCGAATTTCTGATTTTTCCAGGTTCAGTTTTTTTTCTTTCAGTTTTTTACCTACCTGATGTTCGATGGGAAGGCCATGACAATCCCAGCCCGGTATAAATCCGGAATCAAAACCCTTCATACTCGTGATTTTAACAATGAAATCTTTGAGAACTTTATTCAAAGCATGGCCCATATGAATATGCCCATTGGCATAAGGTGGACCATCATGAAATACGAATTTGGGCTTACCTTTGGCAGAATGTCGGATTTTCTTGTATAACTCCTCCTTTTCCCAAATGGCAAGGGTTTCCGGCTCACGCTTAGTCAGGCTGGCCTTCATCGGAAAATCCGTAACAGGTAAGTTAAGTGTGTCTTTGATTTCCATAAATATTGTACAAAAGCTCCTACATCAATTTCATCGCTTGTTTCGCTTGTTCCAAAGTGGATTTTGCTACGGATTGAGCTTTCAGTGTGCCCTCGCGCAAAATTTCTTTTACTGTATCAGGGCGAGCAAGAAATTCCTGCCTTTTCTCCATCATCGGCTTCATACCCTCAATCATAGTTTGAGAAAGCATTTTTTTACAGTCGCCACAACCTATTTTTGCAGTCCTGCAATCCGTGTTTATTTCATCCTGCATCGATTTGGGCGAATAGATTTTGTGAAATGGATACAGGTTGCACACATCAGGATCGCCAGGATCATCCCTGCGCGCACGGGCAGGGTCTGTAAGCATGGACTGAACCTTTTTACGGATCTCTTTTTCACCATCTGAAAGGAAAATAGTATTGTTGTAGGTTTTGCTCATTTTCCTGCCATCCAGACCATTGAGCTTGGGAATATCAGAAATTTTCGCACCAGGCTCAATAAATACTTTCTTATACAGCTTGTTAAACCTTCGCACTATTTCACGAGACAACTCCAGATGTGGCGCCTGATCAATGCCTACCGGAACAAAGTCTGCTTTATAAAGTACGATATCTGCGGTTTGCAGAACCGGATATCCTAAAAACCCATATGAACTCATATCCACATTCTTTATTTCATCCTGTTTTTCCTTATAGGTCGGGTTCCGTTCCAACCAGGGAACAGGAACAATCATGGATAAGATAAGATGAAGCTCTGCGTGCTCAGGTATTTCAGATTGGAGAAACATCGTGCATTTTTCCGGGTCCAACCCTGCACTCAACCAGTCAATTGCCACTTCAAAAGAAAAATCCTTGATACGTCCTGGTCCTTCATATAAGGAGCTTAGAGCATGCCAATCGGCAATAAAAAAGTAGCAATCAAACTCATCCTGGAGGCTCACCCAGTTTTTCAGCGCTCCAAAATAATTCCCCAAATGCAGTTTTCCCGAAGGCTGCATTCCACTTAAAATACGTTTTTTTTTCATCAGTAGTTATCCATCTGTATCAGGAAAGGCTAGCCCTTAACACCTCTATAATCATGGGAAAGGTTTCCTGACTCAGAAATGAAACCGTGTAATTTATGGGTAACATTAAAATGGTACCGAGAATTCCCGTATGCGCAAAATGATCCAGCAGAAATATGCCTAAAATCAGAAATGCTCCGAATCGGTCAAGGTGGGTCAGTTTTTCAGCAATTTCATGAGAAACTATACCCTTTAGCACACTGGACCCATCCAAAGGGTACATGGGCAACATATTGAAGATCGCCAAAGCGACATTGATCCATATACCATAAGCCAAAATAACAAACAAATAAGAAAACTCAGGACCCATCAAACGAATAAAAAAACTGCATACTACTGCCATGGCAATATTGGACAAAGGTCCAGCCATGGCCACATACATCATGTCCTTTCTTGGGTTTTCAAAGTTCCGCCAATCAACCGGAACAGGTTTAGCCCAACCAAACCCAACAAAATAGAAAAAAAGCACCCCAAGTATATCCAGGTGCCGTATAGGATTAAATGAAAGTCTGCCAAGGCGTTGGGCTGTGTCATCACCGAGCAAAAAGGCCATTTTACCGTGGGAGTATTCGTGAACCGTGAGGGAAAACAAAATGACCGGTGTCATTAATAACATTAATTGCGTTTTATTCAAGAAAAAAGCCTCAGTAATATTGGGTGAAACTCATGCCAGAATGAAAGATAAACGTAAGGGGGGACCGAGTTCGGGGAAACTTCCTGCAAAACGGCAAAACCTAAACGTAATACTATTTTATCTCAATCGTATCAACTCTGTCATATTTTAATGTCCTGTCAACTCCAAGAAAACCAATCACAAAACGATCAGGTTTTTTTGGTCTTGGCATATTTTAAAAAGGTATAAAACGAAAAAGCCAGGGCTAGAAATAATCCTAAAAAACCATCCCTAAACCCCTGCCTAATAAGATAATTTTTAATAAAGGTAGCCGGAGGTCGCAATAAAAGATGAGACCAGCCAGCCCGAAAACCCTTTTCTACTTTTTCACGAGAATAAAGCGTAGAATAGCGGTTTTGTCTATCTATATAGTCTTCCATCCCAGAAAAAGAATAGTGGGTAATAGGGTTCTTGAAAGAACCCACATTCTCATCAGGAACCAGTTTTTCGTGCACCAGCGATTCTGTGAAGCTCACACGAGATTTATCGTACAATCGTGAGATATGATCCGGATACCATCCTCCAAAACGAACCCAACGGCCTGCAAACAAGTTTTTACGTGGAAATTGATAAACCGGATGCCTTGGGCCCTCTCTCAATACCTTCTGTATCTCCTCAGCACCTTCAGAGCTAATCTCTTCATCGGAATCAAGATTCAGGATCCAGTTATGGCTAGCTCTACCTGCGCATAAATTTTTCTGCTTCCCATAACCATTCCATTCCACACAATACACCTTATCTGTAAATTGCCTGCAAATTTCCACTGTACGGTCCGTACTATTGGTATCAAGCACAACAATTTCATCAGCCCACTTTACACTCTCAAGGCACCTTGCAATATTCTTCTCCTCATTTTTGGTAATGATTGTGACCGATAATTTTTCCATCAATTTAATATCCAAACACTAAATAATTTTCAAATCCGGCACGATTATATCACTGAACGAGCTCTACAAACACCCGCCAAGTGATTAATTTTACTGCATTTTTGGATTTTTATGCTATTATTAGTGCCAGAATTTAACAAAGGGGCAACCCTGAAACTTTTTGTATTTGAACGAGGCGAAAAATGCCAAAACAGGAAGTTTTTGAATCGAGTTATCTAAATCCAATTCTAATTTTAGATAAACAACATTTTGTTCTTAATTCTGTTGAGAACAGAGCCTGTCTTCAAATTTCTTTTTTTAAGCTATAACCAACTTAAAACATATGATCGAACAATTCCTTCAAACCGCCCTGGAGTTTTTGAAAGAAATCTGGTTCCAACTGAATTCGCGTTTTGACCTGGAAAACACCGAGGCTTTTAAGTTTCTCAAACCTTACCTCCTTCAGCTACAGGAAAACCCTCTTTATTTAGGTGTTTCACTGGCGGCTCTTGTTCTGATTCCATATGCTTTGATAAAAGTTAGAAGTATCTCCAGAGAACGCGAGCGCAAACTCGATGAGCTTATGGAAGAAATGGAGGAAGAAGAATATGATGAGGATGACCCAAGACGCCTTCGCCGACCTGAGCCAGAAGACGATGGTGACAAACCATTATTTGTTAATGAAGAAAGTGAACCTTCTTCATATTCGAAGGTGGTGGATACAGAAAATGATGCAGACTCTGAAGAAGAAATTACCGAGTTTGAGCTTGACGCACTTTCCTCTGAAGATGCAGAGAATATTGCGCCTGTCAGCTCAGAGCTGGCAGACAGCGACTTTGAAAAAGATTTGAATGAATTCATGGCGATGGAGGATAACATCGAACTTCCTGCCGATGATTCGACCCATGATCAAGCCATTAAAGAACTCCAGGAAGATGGCGAATTGATGGAACTGGATGAGCCGTCTTCTGAAACAGATATATCCGAAAGCGTTTCCGATCTGGATGAAGATGAGCAGGATAAGGCCATCAAGGATCTTCAGGAGGAAATGGAGCGAACCATCAATCAATTAACCGAACAAATTGAGGAACCCACAGAGGCTCCAAGTTCTATAAAAGATTTGAGCCAAATTCATGTGAGCGGTGATGCTACCATTGAAGAAGACTATACTGAAGAGAACGACCCTGTTCTGGAAGAGGAACCATCACCCGAAACTGAACCCGCCCACTCCCTAAACGAAGAACCATCTCTGGAGCAACCCCATGAGCTTTCTGATAATGAAATACTAGCTTCTTTGGAACCGGAGATAGAAGAGACATCGAGTCTAGAATCAGAGCCAGAGTATACAATAGAAGAAATATCTGATCTGGAGTCAGAACCAGAACTCAAGGCTGATTCGATTCCAGATACTCGTGATTACGAACCGGAGATATCAGGTTTCACATTTGAAGCTGACATTTTAGATGAAGAAAACGAGGATAGTAAGGGATTCACTTTTGAGGAACAACCGATTGAGATTGAGGAATCACCAGAGCCGGAAGTGACTATTGAGCAATCAACTTTGGATCATGACTATGTTCCTTCAGGGGATGCTGATAGCCTTATAGATCGTCTAAAGTTTTTACAGACCCGCTTTGAAAATCGTTATCAGTCCACAGAAAAACCAGTTACTGAAAGCGCTCCGGCACCTGTTGGAAAAAGAATTCCTGAAAAAGACTATGCCAGCTTTACTGAAGCAAGACGTCAATCAAGTATGGCATTATCACCGGACAGCAAAAAATATATGGATCTGTTAGAGTCATTTGTATTCATGAAAGATCAGAGAAAGCATAAATAAACCGAATTTGGAGCAAAGCTCATTCAAAGCACAATGACAAGCCCGATAAACATAATAGCCGTTGGAGGCGGCAAAGGCGGTATTGGGAAAAGTGTAATCTGCACGAACCTGGCTGCCGGAATGGCTTTGAGCGGACAAAAAGTTATTCTAATGGATACAGATTTTGGAGCTTCAAATCTGCATGCATTGCTGGGCATTGGTAACCCTGCTCATGGATTCCAGGATTTTTTTACTGACAAAGTTACCGACCCCAGGACTCTCCTTCTTGATACTGGTATTAGCAACCTTAAGTTTGTAAGTGGCGCGGGGGATAATCCAGGTAGCGCCAATATTGATTCCAATAATATAGGTTCTATTATTTCTTTTATTAAAAATCTTGAGGCTGATACGATCCTTCTCGACCTTGGCCCAGGAACCAATTATAACGTTATTGATTTCTTTAATATCAGCACACAGGGTGTTGTTCTGACGACTCCTGAAATGACTTCTATTATGAAGACCTTCAGCTTCATCAGGGCAGCCTTGTTTCGCAGAATATCTCTTGCGTTTCAAACTTCTCCTGAAATCCAGGAGATGGTGGATCATTCCAACCCGGACACAGCCAACATGGAAACTTACACAACCGGTTTGTTGCGCGCAAAATTCCAGGACCAGTTTCCCAACCTTGTTGATCAACTCAATACAATAATAAGTGATTTTAAACCTGGTCTCGTAGTAAATCGAGTGAGAAACCGTAAAGACTTGATGGCGGGAGACAACCTTCTCAAGTTGGTTAAAAAGTTCCTGGACGTTGATGTCACTTATCTGGGTTATATCATCGAAAGTGATAGAGTTCGTGATTCTATTGACGAAATGATTCCATTCCTTATCAAAGACCCTCAAAGCAAACCTTCTGAAAATCTCCAACAAATCATTGGAGCCCTGACCAATACTGACCTGCAATTTATGAAAAGAGACGGAAGAATTTTCGTTTCAAAGCAAGTTCGCCTCTCATCCGGTTGGGAAGCTTGATTGAGGCATAAGTATTACATATAGCCTTAATTTGAAATAAATTCCTGTTTCAGATTCATAAATCCCTCTTAAAAATCCTGTACAATGAAACCTGGCTAATCAATTTTTGTCTTCATTCGTATGGATTCATTAACTCAATCGACATTACAAAGTCTTTTAAATCTTTCGATCAGTAAGAATCAAACACTGTTCGTGGTTGGTGGAACATTGAGGGATTTTTTATCTCAAAAGCCTTGTTCCGATTTTGACCTGACGGGTAAAGATGCCTCTGGGACGGGAATTAGTTTTTCCCGCTCCCAGAACTTCAAATATATACTTCTGGACAAAACTCCGGGCAGGAGAACAGTTCGAGTTATAGTCAACCAGGAACACCATCTAGACTTCACAGACCTGCAGGGAGGGAATATAGAAGAAGATTTATCTCAAAGGGACTTCACCATTAATGCGATGGGCCAGCAATTGTCGGATTTTCTGTCAGGAGAGAAAAACATAATTGACCTTCACAAGGGACAGGAAGATTTGACCAATAAAAGAATACGTGTATTGAAAGGACCTGTCATTCAATCCGACCCCCTGAGAATGCTCAGAGCCTTCCGTTTTGCGGCAACCCTCAATTTTGCAATTGATGAAGCTACTTTATCCGCTATCACCCTCTATAAAGACAAGTTGAAAGAGTCTGCTCCGGAACGAATTTGGCACGAACTAACTTTATTTTTAAAGGAGACAGACACCTTTACTCTGATAAGGTCGATGCATAGCTGTGGGCTATTGGATTGTCTTCTCACAACATCTGATAATGCTTTGGTCCATTATGAAAAAATAGAATCACTGTTAAACCACCCAGGAGCAATCTTTCCTGAGTATATGGGTGAGTTTGGCGCCAAATCATTTCTCGATAAACATTACCTATTAAAGTTATCGGTCTTGATGAATCGACATCCAGGCAGTTATGCTTTTAATTTCAGTAATGTAGAATTAAAATTTTTAGAAAAAGTTGCGAAGATAACCTGCTGTTTAGCTGAAATGCATACAGAAGATAACTTCAGCCTGAGTGAGACCTACGAATTAGTCAATCAGGCGAATGAAGAACTACTGCCATCAATCACTATTTTCACTTCAAGCCTGGATGCGGCAGATGCTGATCGGGGCGTTATTTTTTGTAATCACCTGCTGAAGTTTTACTGCGGAGAATACCTGTCTGTAGTGAATAATAATCCATTATTGGACGGGGAAGATATTATCCAACACTTTGGCCTTTCACCGTCTAAACTTTTTGGTAAAATTTTAGGGGATGTTCAAAAAGCACATGTATTGGGTCAAATTAAAACCCGGGATGATGCAATTGATCTGGCAGAAAAAATTATTCAATCACAAACCAAAGAGTCCAGCGGATGACAACAAAGTATACAACCACAGAATGGAACAATAAAAAAGTCATACTTGGTGAAGCAGAAATTGACCCAGACAAACCCATTAATCTGTTAATCGGTTTTCACGGAGCAAGTTCTACCCCTGAAAACATGCTTGTACAGGGTAACCGTTTAAAGCTTTCAAATACTTTGCTGGTTTTTCCTGAAGGGCATATCGATGCAGGGGATGGTGTGTGGAGCTGGTGGGAAGACGGCCCACGACAAGGTGAAACGGTGAAGGATTTCATAACTTATGCATCACAGGTTATTGATTCTGCCCACGAACATTTTAAGAATGTTAATACGGGTGAAAAACTGAGAACCTGTTTATGGGGATTCTCTCAGGGGGGAGCGGCGTCCCTGACTTATTCTCTGCTTGGCAAGCACTCTTTATTCAAGGTTGCTTCAATTTGTGGATTTCTCCCTGAGTTTCAGGATCCTGTCATCAAGAAAAAAGATCCGCCTCAAATTCTTGGGATTTTTGGCAGCAACGATGAAGTGGTTCCCTCTTTTCTGGCTGATCATGCGCTGGATGAAATGAAAAATCATGGGCATATTGTAAAGTCCAAGGAAACAGCCCAACCCCACGAGCTAAACTCTGAAAACCTTCAGGACCTATGTGACTTTTTCAATATTTGAAGAACGTATTGAGTTAATAATGCTGGCTCAATGTCAGTTGACTTTCACAAGTATTTTGCTATTCTTCTTAAAAATTCATTAGGGTCGATCGCAGAGAAGACGGTGTAAATCCGTCGCGGTCCCGCCGCTGTAACCGGGGACGAACCTCGCAATTTGCCACTGTTTGATTTCAAATGGGAAGGCGCGGGAATTCGAATAATCCGGAAGCCAGAACACCTGACTCTGATCCTGTTAACTAAACCTTCGCGGCCTGAGGTGAGTTAAGCTAGACTACGCGCTTTATCACCTCTTTTCGCTGGAACGAGGAAATTCCGGTGAAATTTTTCACTTCTTTTAGACCTAAAGGTCAATTCAAAGATTCCTACCTAGTCGTCTTTCTTTTTGTTTTTCTGTTTTTCTTTCTTTCAATATCCCCTGTAATTTGGGCAAGTAATTCAATTTATAAACCTACCAACAGGATCGTATCCGCCTCCCCTTCTATAACCGAGACTCTGTTCGAGCTGGGTCTAAAGGACAGCGTTATTGCTGTTACCGATTTCTGCAAATATCCTCAAGAAGCCTGCAAGCTCCCAAGTATTGGAGGAGCAATTAATCCAAATATAGAAGTATTAGTGTCCCTCCAACCTGACCTAGTTCTGCATCTGTCTCATAGTGCTAAACTTGCCAGAAACACAAAAAGTTTAGATATACCCTCCTTCGGAATTAATATGGACACGTTGACCGACATTTTAAACTCAATAAAGATTTTGGGAAAAACCTTGGGAGTTGAAAAAAACGCTGAGCAATTAATAAAAAAACTAACAGAAGGAATAAGCTCTTATAAAGAAAAATTAAATGGTGTTGCTCCAAAAGAGGCTCTACTTTTGTTGGGAGATAGCAGTGATCCAGGCCGCGATCTATATGCAACAGGCCACGGTACTTTTCTGCATGAGCTTCTAGAGATTTCTGGCGGTAAAAATATACTCCCTACAACAATGGCTAAATATCCGAGGATTACGAAGGAATATATTATAGAAAAGTCGCCAGAGGTTATTATCGAAGCTGGACCAAAATCCCGGCTTACACCGCCTCAAATTAAGGAAAGAATAAAAGGGTGGGAACGTTTTCCTTCTATAAGAGCTGTTCAAAAGGGACAGATCCATTATATCGGCGCAGATTATATTCTCATCCCTGGTCCACGTTTACTAAATATTATTGAACAGTTTTCAAGAGCGATACACCCTGATATTTTCCTTAAAGAGGGTTTGCCATGAAAACTCAAATGGAAGTGAAAAACCTGGAGTTTGCCTACGATTCGGAGCACGTTTTAAAAAGTATTTCATTTAGTATTGAGCAAGGAGATTTTATCGGTTTGATAGGGCCCAATGGTTCGGGCAAATCTACTTTACTAAAACTGGCGGGAGGCTTACTGCCATGCACCGAAAGCTCTATTCAACTAAACCAACGGTCAATCAATCACATCAATAAGAAAGAATTAGCTCGCATCATAAGCTGGGTCCCTCAGGAGCATCCCATGGTTTTTCCTTTCACGACACAGGAAATAGTTTTAATGGGCAGACATCCTTACCTTTCTCCCCTTTCATTTGAAGGGGAAGAAGATTATCAAATAGCACGTCAGGCTATGGAGACCACCAATACTTCAAAGTTTTCTGATCGCTATTTCAACGAAATCAGTGGCGGAGAAAAACAAAGAGTCATTCTTGCCAGTGCAATCGCACAGGAACCTGAAATCATGTTGTTGGATGAACCAACATCTGCATTGGATCTCAAATATCAGGTTCAGATTTTAAATATCCTGAAACACTTGAACGAAGATAAGAATATTACATTGATCCTGGCCATGCATGATCTCAACCTGGCTTCCAGGTACTGTCGGCGACTCATTCTTTTAAATGAAGGATCCATTGTTCGCGACGGAACCCCTGAAGAAGTTCTGAAGAAAGAAGTATTAGAAAGTGTTTATGACATAAATGTCAATTTGCATCTTCTAGATGGAGAAATACTGGTACACCCAATTTCCAGCAAATAGTAAACATGCACACAAAATTAGGACCACAATCTTATAAGTTAACACTTGCCATATTTATGCTCCTGTTTATGGCCACTCTTTGTGCAACTCCTCTGATTGGATCGACTAAGATTAATCTTGCTAACGCGCTATCAGGTGGAATTTATGCAAACAATAATCTGGACGCCAATATACTTTTTCAGGTTCGTTTACCAAGGATTCTTCTAGGGGCAGTAACTGGTGCAGCTCTTTCTGTTGCCGGTGCTGTTTTTCAGGCACTTTTGAGAAACGACCTGGCCGCGCCTTTTACATTAGGTGTTTCCAGTGGTGCCGCACTGGGAGCTGTATTGGCAATCGTTCTGAATTTTAATATTTCAATACTTGGGTTTCCCATGGTCTCACTTTTTGCTTTTCTGGGAGCACTTGGTGCTATTTTCCTTGTTTTCAGTCTTGTCAGAACAAGGCATGGTGATTTCCCCACGAGCACTCTATTACTGGCAGGGGTTACTGCTAATTTCTTTTTCGCGGCAATGGTTATGTTCATCCACTATATATCAGACTTCAGCCAGTCGTTCAGGATAATTAGATGGCTGATGGGAGGATTGGATATCATAGGTTATCAAACAGTCCTTTCGATATTTCCCATGGTATTCCTTGGAATTGGAATACTCGTATATGTGAGTCGCGACCTGAATCTTATTAGTACCGGAGTTCACTCTGCAATCAGCAGAGGTGTCGATGTATCACTCATTCAAAGAGCAGGTTTTATCACCGCATCATTAATCACTGGCACTGTCGTGGCCATCACGGGCCCCATTGGATTTGTAGGACTGATTGTTCCACATATCGCCAGGTTGATTGTAGGCTCTGATTTGAGAATACTTATACCGGTTTCAATGTTATTCGGTGCCAGCTTTCTAATCATCTGCGACACAGTGGCTCGCACTATTATTGCTCCAACAGAAATTCCAGTAGGAATTATTACAGCAATGCTTGGTGGACCATTCTTTGTATGGCTCCTGAAAAGAAAAAGACCCGTTTAAGAATATGACAGCTAAAACTTTAATGATTCAGGGAACAGGATCCGGTGTAGGAAAAAGTGTCCTCACTGCGGCATTCTGTAGGTATTTTTATCAGGCCGGATACAAGGTGGCCCCTTTCAAAGCTCAGAATATGGCATTGAATTCTTTTGTAACGGAAAACGGCGGCGAAATCGGGCGAGCTCAAGCTTACCAGGCAGAAGCAAGCGGATTGAAACCAGACGTGTTGATGAACCCTATTCTCTTAAAACCTTCAGAAGACAACAATTCCCAGGTAATCGTGATGGGAAAACCTGTAGGTTCAAAAAATGCGAAAGACTTTTATTCCAGACATCTTCAGCATAAAAAAGTGGTCACTCAAGCCCTTGATGAAATTAAAAAAAACTATGAACTGGTCATTATTGAGGGAGCCGGGAGCCCTGCCGAAATCAACCTGAAACAATGGGACCTTGTGAACATGTTCATCGCTGAAAAGGCCGAATCCCCAGTACTCATCGTCGGGGATATCGACAAGGGAGGTGTGTTTGCATGGTTAAAGGGTACCTATGATCTTTTTTCCGAAGATGAACAGAACAGAGTGCTTGGATTCATTATCAATAAGTTCCGCGGTGATATCGAAATGTTGAAACCGGGAATAGAACAGTTTGAAAAAATGGTTGGCAAACCGGTTTTAGGTGTCATCCCCTACTTCCATGATTTGGTTGTCGATGAAGAAGACTCCATTCCACAGCGATCTTACTTTGCAGAAAACAAGGTGCAGAATCCTTTGAATATAGCAGTGATTGAAATACCTAGAATTGCAAATTTTACAGACTTATCACCACTGGCTCTTGATCCAAATATATCTTTGCAATATATCCAGCATCCATCGCAATTAAGAGCTCACGATTTGATCATTCTGCCAGGCAGTAAAAATACTGTGGGTGATATGAATTATCTAAATCAACAGGGGATGACCAAAGAGATTATCAAACATCATAAATCAGGTTCCATGATCCTTGGAATTTGTGGTGGATTTCAAATGCTCGGCAGGAAAATTAAAGATCCTGATAATCTGGAAAGCCGTGAAAAAGAAATAAACGGACTGGGACTCTTTGATTTTGAGACCACACTTGTTCCAGAGAAATTAACCCGACAAGTACAACTTGAAACTGTCATAAGCAATGTATTTCCAGAGAGACTTCATTGCGAAGGTTATGAAATTCATATGGGCCGCACCACATTCGGCTCCATCTACCAAGCCCTATTTTCCGAATTGAATGGAGAAAACGCGATGAATTTTGGAATCACCAATCAGAATGGTACTGTTTTTGGTACTTATCTTCACGGATTTCTGGATAATGATTTGTTTCGAAACAATATTTTACGTTATATAAGGAATGAAAAAGGGTTACCAGAACCACAAAAACTATTCGATTATTCAGAGTTTAGAAAACGCGAACTCAACAGGCTCGCGGATCTGGTAAAAACTTCCATCAATATGGAGATCATCGAAAGAAGGCTACATTAGTAACTATAATATTAAAAAAGTCCGGTTAAGGGAAGCTTGGTGAAATTCCAGCACTGCCCCGCAACTGTAAAGGAACGAAAATCGCAATCAGCCACTGTCAATCATTGATGGGAAGGCGCGATGAGTAGGCAGCCAAAAGTCAGGAGACCTACCGGAAACTTATTCTCGAGGGAGAAATTTATGAAACAACGTATTTCCATTATTCTATTTATACTCTTCTTAGCAACTACCTCAACTGCTCAAACTCAAAACTCAGAAAAAAAAAGTGATCCAATAATCATTGATCCAATTGTTATCAATGCAAGTAAAATTAAAATGAAGGATACAGAGGCCACCTATGCTTCAGAAATATATCGTCGAAAAGAAATAATAGAATCCGGTGCTAAAACTATCTATGATTTTTTAAATCAGAATACATCCGTAGTTTCTATGCCAAGCTCAGGGAATCCATTTAGCCAAAAACTTGACCTTAGAGGTTTTGGTATCGCGCAAGGTTTTCAGTCTATTGTAGTCACAGTAAATGGCCGTCGAATAAATAATATTGATGATGTACCGCAAAATTTAAGCTCCATACCAATTCAAAACATCGATAGGATTGAAATTACTAAGGGGAGTGGTTCCGTAGTTTACGGTGATGGAGCAACAGGTGGAACAATTCAAATATACACAAGAGATTCTACTGATACAAGCATCGCAGTTTCAGCGGGAAACTATGGCCGGATGACAACAACAATAAACAGTGGATTTGCATCTGAAAAATTTCAATTTTCTGCATTTGGAGATGCCTACAAACAAGATGGATTCAGTGATAGGGGTCCTGATGGAAATCGCGACAAGGGTGAGCTACTGAATTCTAAAGTAAGGTTCCAATATAAACCCACAAAATTCAGCAAACTTTACATTGAAAAAAAAGCTACATATTTAGAGTATAGATATCCAAATTTTTTATCAAAATCAACATTTCAACAGAACCCTGGTTCTAATAATAGGGGGGCAGCAGGAACTCCAACTAATTACACCCATCAAATCGAAAACACAGATGTCATTGAGTTAGGTAGCACTTTAAATATAAATGAAAATATTGAGACAAATTTCAATTATTCATTTGTAGATCAAACTCGTGTCATTAGTCATGCTAGAAAATATAATAATCACTTTTATGATGGTAGTATCAAGTATTTAAATGGCCCTTTAACAATTATTACAGGAGCTCAGTATTTTGATGGGAGCCGCAGATGCGATAACTGTAATGGCACAGATACCCCCACAACCACAACCAAAGAAAATGTGGGTATATATATTCAAGGGCAATATGGTTTTAGTTCAATGACTTTTTCGTTTGGTGCTAGAAAAGAGTGGATAGACTACACATTTCTTAACCAAGGAGCATTAACAGAAAATCAAGATAATTTGTCAGCTTTTGATATTGGTATCAATAAATCATTAAGTAATAGATTAAATATTTTTTCTAATTTTAATTATGCTTTCCAAACTCACAACCTTGATAATTTTTTTGATTTCCAAGGAAACTTTGCTGGATTTTTAGAACCAGTTATAACATCCACTTTAAATATGGGACTTAATTATTTAACACCCAAAAGCAAAACAAAGCTAACATTATTTGGTTCTAAGTTAAGAGATGAGTTGGTTTTTAATAGGCATGTGAGTTTCTTTGGAAATAGTGTAAGTATTGATAGAAGTTCAAAGTATGGTTTTGAACTACAAAACAAGTATTCATTCACTGAATCGTTGTCTGCCTCAATTAATTACGCTTACATACGGGCAATAATCGACAGAGAAACATCAAGTGCAAATTGTATAAATAACTGCGCAGGAAATGACCTTCCAGGAGTATCTAGACACAACTTAACAGTCGGTATCAATTTCAAGCCATATGAACACTCGAAAGTTATATTAACGCAATCATATAGAAGTTCTGCATTAGCTGACGAAGACTTAAACAATGCCGAAGACCCAAGCAATTCTTCCAGCCCTAGCTTTAAAACCCCAGCATTCATCAAAACCGATATATCTTATATCTATACATATAAAATTTTGGGAGAAAGAGTATTGGGGGCAAGTCAAATTGATCTTTCAGCAAAAGTAGAAAACCTTTTCGAGAGAGCTCACGGAACAACACTCAGAAATGATGTTATTTATCCAAGCAATTTCACCCGCAACTTTATGTTTGGAATTGAACTCAGGTATTAAGATATAATAAATATTCAAGAGTTTTAATTTTTTAAAAAATTTGAATATCCTTTTATAAATATTTCACTGATCATTATCCACCCTTAAATATTTTATGCGAAAACCTTCAGGAGCAGATCCCAGAAAGCGAAAGGGTTTAATTATAGTTAATACCGGAGACGGCAAGGGTAAATCTACGGCATCTTTTGGTCTTGCTGTGCGTGCTGCTGGAAATAAAATGAATGTCTTCATCATGCAATTTATGAAGGGTCAGTGGAAAGCAGGTGAGCGTAAATCTTTCGAAAAACTGGCTCCATATATCGAGTTTGAAGCAATGGGTGATGGCTTTACATGGGATACAAATAATATTGAAAAGGATATGATTACGGCACGAAAAGCATTTGAAGTGGCAAAAAAGAAGTTATTGAGTAATAAATATCAAATGGTTATTTTTGAGGAAATTAATTACGTTCTTGATTACAATTTCTTACCAGAAGACGAGTTCCTAGAATTACTAAATAATAAACCTGAAAAGGTTCATGTTGTATGCACAGGAAGAAATGCCTCCGATAAACTGATTGAGATAGCTGATCTCGTTACTGAAATGAAAATGATCAAACATCCGTTTAAAGATCAAAAAATCCCGGCTCAAAAGGGTATAGAGTTTTAATTATTTTAAAATGTAAGAATAGAATTTTTTATCTATACTTTTTGAACTATCCAGAGCGAATCCACATTGACAGCGAATAGGCTCTATATTTTTCTATGATAGGTTTTATCTTAGACGATATGTACTATCAGGTTTACTAATGTTTAATCTTCCGGCTTTATTTATACCGGTTTAGAAATGTTCATGATTAAATTAACAGAAAAGTTAATTCTTACCAGCATGATATATTTCATGCTGATTACTGTTGCCGAATCTTTGGTTTTTCAGGTCGACAGCAATAAGGATGGAAGATTTGATCAATGGCAGTATAAATCTGAAAATGGACAATTAATTAAGATCGAATACGATAAAAACAAGGATGGCAGGATTGACCAGATAGATATCTTTGATGGCTATAAAAAACCTGTTCGTGTTGAACTGGATCGCAATCTGGATGGAACTCTCGATCAAGTTCAGAACTATTCTAAAGACTTTATCCTTGAATACATTGAAAAGGATTCAAAGTTCTCTGGTTTGATGGATTGGCGTGAAATATATGGACCAAACAATACCATTATCAGCCTAGAAACAGATGAAAATCGTGACGGTAAAATGGATGTGTTTCAATATTTTTCTGACGACGGCAAAATAGAAAAAGTTGAATATGATAGTCTAAATGATGGCAAAATCGATCGTTGGGAGGTTTTTGATAAAAATGAGTATCTTGCCTCAGTCATTTTTGACACAAATCATGATGGTAAACCGGACCAATGGCAATATTTCCAAAGATCTAAGCAACTGAAAAAAGTAGAGCACGATACAAATTTTGATGGCAAAACTGATCGCTTTGAATACTTTGACGACTCAGGCTCGCTTGAGCGTGTTGAAGTAGATACTGATCATGATGGAAAACTCGATATTGTCAATAGGAGGCAATAGTTCCAAGCTATGAAACAAACTAGAATTTCAATTCTCGCACTTTTCTTAACAGTTTTTATATATTCATGTGCCCCAAAACCCACACTTGAAGTACCAGAACCCTATAAAAAAGGACAGCAGTATTTCCACAGGGTGTGCTCTAATTGCCACGGCTCTGACGCAATGGGAAAACACACTCAAGCCCCAAGGCTCATTGATGAGGAATATCTGGCGGGAAATTTTTCCGATGAAGATATTAGAGAGACAGTACTAAACGGAACCGATAAAATGCCCTCGCAAAAAAAGAATGTAACTGCTGAGGAAATCAGCGAAATCATAAAATACCTTCGCTACTCACAAAATGCCGCAGGTCTTGAGCCTGAGGAATCGGAAGAAGATGACGAGGAATAAAGTTCTCTATAATTCGATTGTAGGTTTTATCGATATCTATGCTTGAAATTATTAACAAATCTTTGCAAGCTATAAAACCTGTCTCTTCAAGCCGGCTAAAAACTGCACAGTCACATCTCAACTCACTCACAAAACCACCTGGAAGTCTTGGCCTCTTAGAAGAGCTGGCGAAAAGATACGTCGCTATCCGCGGAAACGCTTTAATCAATAGAAAAGCGGTCATGGAGGAACGGCGATCAATGTATTGGCCCGACATCAGAATGCCGATATATTGGTGGTAGATATTGGGGTCAACCACCGTTTCGAACCACACCCTGATTTACTGGATAGAAAAATAGCCTTCGGCACTCGCAACATGGCCCAGATGCCTGCTATGACAAGACAAGAGGCTGAAGAATCCATCACTATTGGCATTCAGGTGGCAACACAACTGGCCGACAAGGAGGTGGCCCTCTTTGCTTCAGGTGAAATGGGGATCGGAAATACCACATCCAGTTTAGCTATATTTGCAGTATTAAGTAGACTTCCTGTAAGCAAATTAACTGGCAGAGGAACCGGCATTGACGACAAAACTCTCAACCACAAGATTTCCGTCATCCAGAAAGCTCTGAAAACACATGCCCCTAATCCAGATGATCCCATAGATATTCTCACTAAAGTAGGCGGGTTTGAAATTGGGGGTATCGTGGGCCTATTGATTGGTGCCGCTTCAAAAAACATACCTGTTGTGGTCGATGGTTTAATTTCAAGTGCCGCCGCAACCCTGGCTATCAAGCTGAACCCATCCGTGAAGGATTATATTTTTCCATCACACCGTTCTGTAGAACCTGGGCAGGAAGTTTTTTTTGACTTGCTTCACATGCCGCCCCTTTTTGACCTAAAAATGAGAATGAGAGAAGGAACCGGGGCTGTTATGGTTTTTGACCTGATAGAATCAGCATTAAATATTTATTCTGAAATGGCAACTTTTCAAAGTACTAATATTTCAGGCCCTGCTGATGCTTAAGGTGTTTCCCTTTCAAAATAAAATACTCTGGGTCACCCTTTTAGTTCTGATCAGTTCTTCTGGTTCATTGGGATTCGGAGAAGTGATTTATAGGGACAGTTCAGGTCGGTTTTGGAAAATGGGCAAATTAGTGCATGATTGAACAGCTTGACACGACTCAGTTTTTTGTCTACGATTGACCGCCTCTTTTAGGTCCTATTTTAAATCTTCTTGAATACAATTTGGAGTACCAGAATGTCAGATGAAAGCTATATTCAGTCCTTGTTTGCAGACCGCTTGGGCGGCAATCAATTTGGAAAAGATACCAAAATTTATAAGTTTGAAAAAATAAAACGGGCAAAACGTGCAGCATTAGATGCTAACCCGGGAAAAATATTATTCGATATGGGAGTTGGCGAACCTGACGAAATGGCTGATCCCGGTGTTGTTAAAAGTCTGCAATTAGAAGCGGAAAAGCCAGAAAACCGAGGCTACACCGATAATGGAATAGAAGAGTTCAAGGTCGCTGCCTGCAAATATATGGAAAACGTTTTTGGTGTTAAGGGACTGGAACCGGATAAACATGTCAATCACACCATTGGCTCCAAACCTGGTCTGGCAATGGCTCCCGCTATCTTCATCAACCCCGGTGATATTACCCTGATGACCGTTCCGGGTTATCCGGTAATGGGAACCCATACTCAATACCTGGGCGGAGATGTTGTTAATCTCCCTTTGACAGAAGAAAATAATTTCCTGCCCGACTTGAAGAGCATTGATGCGGGAACACGTGAAAAGGCGAAGATCTTATACTTGAATTATCCCAACAACCCGACCGGCGCCAATGCCACACGTGAATTTTATGAAGAAGCTATTGAGTTCGCCAAACAAAACAATATTATTATCGTTCAGGATGCTGCCTATGCGGCTTTAACATATTCTGGAAAACCTGAAAGCTTTCTTTCAATACCTGGCGCAATGGATGTCGGTGTTGAGTTTCATTCCCTCTCAAAAGCCTACAACATGACCGGTTGGAGGATAGCGTTTATAGTGGGAAATGAACTCATTGTAAAAGGACTTTCACACGTTAAAGACAATGTAGATTCTGGCCAGTTTGCAGCCATTCAAAAAGCCGGGATTTATGCCATGGAACACCCTGAAATCACAGAGCGGACCGTGGCAAAATACAAGCGTCGTTTATCCATTTTGGTTGAAACCCTCAATTCACTGGGCTTCAATGCAAAAATGCCTGGTGGTTCCTTCTTTCTCTTTGTAGGAATTCCTAAAGGAATCAAAGGAGGACGTCGGTTTGCCAATGGTGAAGAGTTTTCTCAGTTCCTGATTACAGAAATGTTGATATCTACTGTCCCCTGGGATGATGTTGGTCATTACGTAAGATTTTCTGCAACGTTTGCAGCCAAAGGAGAAGAGGAAGAAGCTCGAATCATGCAAGAAATCAAAGCCCGTCTTTCCAGCGTGGAGTTTGAGTTCTAACCATTCCTGCATGACGAAATTTTGAAGTGCATCGATTAAAAGTCAACACCCTGCAAAAAAACTTTTTTGCAGGGTGGCCTAAAACCTTGTTGGCGATTTTATGAAATATAAAGCCCTCATCGGTATCGGCTCAAACTTAGGCATTCCCGCAGAAAACTGTGAGAAGGCAATTCGACTTCTTAATGACACGGCAGGAATTGAAGTGACTTCCCGATCCAGCCTCTACGAATCAGAACCCGTTGGCAATACAGAGCAGAACTGGTTTGTTAATGCTGCGGCTGTTATCAAGACCTCTTTGGAACCAGAATCTTTGCTGAATCAGCTCTTGAAAATTGAAGAAGTATTGGGAAGAGTTCGGCGGGAAAAATGGGGTCCTAGAATTATTGATCTGGATATACTGACCTATGACAATCTTGTGGTCAACACCCCAGACCTAACGCTCCCACATCCGGAAATGGCAAAAAGGCGTTTTGTACTTCAACCCCTTAGTGAGTGTGCCGGTGATTATATTCACCCGGTAGAAAATAAAACAATTCATGATCTCTTAAAAGATCTTCCTGAAAACCCGCAGGTTAAAAAAATCTTATCTGTTGGATAAGTCATCAACTTTAATGGTCTCCATTCGAGCGATGGCATTATCTCTTAATTCTTTCCATGCGATTTTCTTCTCATCTCTTTCCAAATCAGGAATCTTGCTTCGGGTGACCGGGTTTTGAGGCATGAACACAGAACAACAATCAGGTTGCGGCTCAATACTAACCTCATAAGTACCAATCTCTTTTGCATGGGAGATAATACTTTCTTTATTCATGCCAATAAGAGGTCTAAATACATTCATTGAAGTAACACTTGTTACAGCCGCCAGGTTCTCCAGTGTCTGAGACGCGACCTGGCCCAGCGATTCTCCGGTCACCAACGCCAAATATCCTTGACGGATTGCTATTTCCTCAGCGATACGGTACATCATCCTTCGATAGAGGACGACCCGGTTTTCTTCATTGCAGTTATCACGAATAGCCCCCTGCATTTCCTCGAAAGGAACGACAAATAAGTTAGCTCTCTTCTGAAAATGATTAATTTTTTTTGCCAGAGTTAAAACCTTGTCATACCCTCCCCTGCCTAGAAAAGGTTGGTTGTCAAAAAAAACAAAATTTACCCGGCATCCACGACATAGCATCATAAAGGCAGACACGGGACTATCAATTCCACCTGAAAGCAGACAAAGAACATTACCCGAACTCCCAACAGGGAGACCCCGCAACCCCGGTTCACGATTGTCAAAAACCACCGTTTCTGAGCGCCCAATTTCTATTTCAAGAACATATTCCGCCTCATTAATATTGACCGTCAACCCATTTGGGCCCAGTTTTTTCATGATACGCGACCCAACTTCAAAGTTGACTTCTGGTGAGGTTTCAGGAAAAGACTTTTCAGACCGACGAGTCTTTACGCAAAACTTCATATTCTCGACAGACTCCAGTTTTGGTTCAATCCATTGAATTCCCAGGTCGGCCATTGCATCATAATCAGGCGACATAGAAACACCAAAACTGAATGAGGCAATTCCAGGAACAGTTTTTAAACAGTCAGAACACTCCTCCACAAAACTATCCGGAATATCTAAAACAATTCTGCCGCGAGGAGAGCTGTAATGAATATCACCTGAACCCGATAGAACACGTTTAATGTTCTTCAAAAGACATTTTTCAAAATATTTTCTGTTGCGTCCTTTGAGTCCGATTTCATCATAACGGATCAAGACTGTTTTTCTTCCCGTCATCGATGCCCGGCTTTTTGAATAAAGGTGGGGTAAAGGGTCTGGTAGGCAGCTTCAAATACTTCAAGAAATCGGTCAACATCTTCAATCGTATTGATTACTGAAAAAGAAATGCGCAAACTGCATCGTGCCTGTTCTTCATTCAAACCAATTCCCAAAAGAATCTTTGATGGCTCTTTAGATTGAGCACTACAGGCACTACCCAGTCCGACATAAATATCTTTAGCTTCCAGATGGTGGAGAATAACTTCACCCTCAACAGGAGGAAAAGAAAAGTTAACAATTCCCGGTGATTGACATATTGCATTGTCATCAACCAGTGAATTAAACTTAATATTCAATTCAGGCAACCGTTCCTGCATATTTTGCAAGCCTTGTACTAAATGACAACTTAGACTTCGAAGGTGTTCATGAGTTTGGTCAATTTTTTCGACAGCATTCTTAATGGCAGTCTCCAACCCTACTATTAATGGCAGTGGGAGTGTCCCAGATCGAATTCCATATTGTTGTTTGCCACCATGCATTTGTGGATTAAGAACCAGACGTGAATCATAGACCAACATTCCTATTCCCTTTGGACCGTGAATTTTATGCCCGGAAATCGAATAACCAGCAAGGCCTTTCCACATTTCCGGCTCCAGCCTAAGCTTGCCAACAGCCTGCACTCCATCCAAAAATAGTTTTGTTTGTGGGGATTGCTTATCAATAGCCAAAATAGTTTTTAGAGGATCGTTCACCGTGCCCAACTCATTATTCACATGTGACATGCAAAGAAGACGGACCCGGTTTTCTTTCAAAGTAGACAAGCGAGACAGATCCAGCCTGCCTTCAAGTTGCAAAGAAAGTAAAGAAACAGGTTCATTTCCATACCGGCTAAAATATTTCAAGGTTTCAGTAACACTTGGATGTTCAAGACCAAGAAAAGCTGTCTTTCTTTCAGGAAAACACAATCCTTTAATAAAAAGGTTATTTGACTCTGTTCCTCCACTGGTAAATAAAATACGATGGGTTGAAGGAAGTTTAAGATATCCGGCAATAGATTCTGTTGACTTTTCTATTAGACCCTTTGCATCGAGACCTGTTTTGTAGGGAGTCCCACTATTTGCGAAATGTATTCGCATTGCTTCCTGGACCCGCTCTAAAACTTCCTCATTCATTGGAGTGGTGGCGGCATTATCAAGATAAATCATCTATCATCAAGGTTCATAGGGTTTAATAAGGTCTTGATTTAATCCCAGCTGATCCAGAATTCGGGCCACAATAAAATCAACCAGGCCTTCAACACTGTTTTCTCCCTGATAAAACCCTGGTGATGCAGGCATTATCAAAGCCCCTGCCTGATCCAGAGCCAACATGTTTTTCAGGTGAATCGTGCTGAAAGGTGTTTCACGCGGAACTATTATCAATTTGCGTTTTTCCTTTAACATGACATCCGCAACGCGTTCGATCAGGGTGCCAGACACACCGGCCGCTATTCTTCCCACCGTTCCCATACTGGCAGGAACCACCACCATGGCATCAACAAAAAAAGAACCACTGGCAATGGAACTGTTCATGCGCGAAGTTTTGTGAAGAGTCACCCGTTCCCCTGAAAAATAGGAGGTAGCAAGGCCCAACTCAAGATTCAACAACTCAGCACCACGGTCTGAAATGATCACATGAGTCTCGGCCTGGGTTTTAAGACAATCAAAAAGCCGTTTGCTGTAACAAACCCCACTCGCCCCTGTTATTGCCAGTACAATTCGTTTCATTTATCTACAGTTAAAATCAAACAAGTCTTCTATCTCAGCTAGAACTCTTTCATGAACTTGAGCAACTGAATCTTCACAATTAATAAAGCTTATATTCGGTCCTTGAAAGCTTTTAAAAATGTTTTGAACATTCTGCAAATAATCCAGTTTTTCAAACGCGCTTTTCTGGTCTCGTGATGATTCAATCCTCTCCAGACATTTTTCGGGAGAATTGATGAAAATCAAAACCCTGTCAGGAATTGGAGCAAAACTCTCATTATCCTGAACAATCTGTTCAGGATCCAGACCTAAGGCACCTTGATACGCCGCCGTCGAGAAATAATAACGGTCTAAAAGCACCACCTTATTTTCCTGCAGCGCTGGCATTATATTAACTTGTATATCTTCCTTCCGGTCATTTATAAACCAGCTCAATTCTTCTTGCGGACTGATGCCTTTTCTTCCTTCGCTAAGAAGTTTGCGAATCTTCATGCCCCACTTGCCACGTGTCGGCTCAGCTAAAACAATATGTGGAACCTGTTTATCCTCGAAAAACTTTGCCAGTAAACCGCACTGAGTGCTTTTGCCTGTCCCGTCTATCCCCTCAAAAACTATTAAAGATCCCCGATTCAAGGCGTCCCTTTCCTACAAAATCAATAACATACAGTCTATAAAATTTGGAAGGTTAAAGATACACTTAACTGGGTGAAGGGCGCAAAAACTGAATAAAAAAAAACCCTGTGAGATGGATGAAACACCCATCTCACAGGGGGTATATTATGAAACCTGTAATTCTCATCCCGATTATTTTGGGAAGGATCGATCAATATTTAAATCGTTCAACAAGCTTTTGCAGTTCAGTCGCCATATTGGCCAACTTGTTGGCTGCTGCCTGATTTTTTACTAACTATTCTCCATAGTTACTAAAAGAATTGATTCAAAAAGGCTATTTTGCAATCACCCTCCAAATAGATATTAGCAATCCTATAGTTATAAAGGTGCAACAGTTAGACGCATCGGGCAATACGTCAGGAACTAACTTCTTCCATTTGGTGGTTGGTTACCGTTTCCTGACTTACTTTGTGCGGCAGCTTGAGCAGCAGCTGCTTGGTTTGCAATGTC